>JAQGKJ010000404.1 GCA_028290165.1 Bradyrhizobium sp.
CGCGGCAGATCGTTCTTGATCTGGCGGATCGCCTCGAAGAACGGCAGGCCCTCGATGTCGCCGACGGTGCCGCCGATCTCGCACAGCACGAAGTCGAACTCGTCATTGCTGTCGAGGATGAAGTCCTTGATCGCGTTGGTGACGTGCGGGATCACCTGGATGGTGGCGCCGAGATAATCGCCGCGCCGTTCCTTGGTCAGGATGTCCTGATAGATGCGCCCCGTCGTGATGTTGTCGGCCTTGCTGGCGGGACGTCCGGTGAAGCGCTCATAGTGACCGAGATCGAGGTCGGTCTCGGCGCCGTCGTCGGTCACGAACACTTCGCCGTGCTGATACGGCGACATCGTTCCGGGATCTAGATTGAGATAGGGATCGAGCTTGCGGAGCCGGACCTTGTAGCCGCGTGCCTGCAACAGGGCGCCGAGCGCCGCTGAAGCCAGACCCTTTCCGAGCGAAGAAACCACGCCGCCGGTGATGAAGATATACCGCGCCATGGGACTTAACCTTTAAGGCCACGGGGCCGATTCGCCAAAGCGAATCGCAAGCCGCAGCGAACATTTTACCGGGCTGTGGGTGACGTTAAATTTAGAGCGATATCAGTGTCTTGATGGGGGCTGCTGAAGCAAGACGATAGTCACCGTCTTGCATGGCCACCCTGCTTTATTGCGAACGTGGCGCCTGCGGACCGGATGGCGCCGGCTGATTCTGCTGCTGCTCGTCGGCTTTCTTCAGCGAATCCAGAATGCCGCCCGAGGTCGGCGGGGCCACCGGCGTCGGACCTGCCGGCTGCGACTGCGAAGCCGGCGTCGAACCGATGATCGAACTCGGCTTGCGGTCGTAGCTTGCCCACCACGACAGGAACAGGCTGGTCGTAAAGAACAGCACCGCAAGCACCGCGGTAGTGCGCGTCAGCAGATTGGCGGTGCCACGGCTCGACATGAAGCCGGCGCCCCCGCCGACGCCAAGACCGCCGCCTTCCGATTTCTGCAGCAGCACGGTCGCGATCATCGTCGCAACGATCATCAGGTGAACTACGATAACGACAGTCTGCATCTCTACCTTCCGTCGCAAACCAAAAGCGCCGGGGCTCGGCGGCACTGGGTTTCGCGGGGTTTGAAGTGGCGCGGTGTTACACGATCGGACGGGGCATTGTCACCCCCGGCACCGCGCCTTTAGTTAGGGGCAGCCACGCGCAATCGCAAGGAAATCGGCCGCTTTGAGACTGGCGCCGCCGACCAGCGCGCCGTTGACGTTGGCAACCGCCATCAATTCGGCCGCGTTCGAGGGTTTGACCGAGCCGCCATAGAGGATCCGAATTTTAGCCCCCTCCCCTTTAAATCGGTCAATCAGGAGTTCCCGGATAAAGCGATGAATTTGCTCGACATCTCCAACGGTCGGGGTCAGCCCCGTGCCGATCGCCCAGACCGGCTCATAGGCCACCACCAGATTGTCGGCCCTGGCGCCGTCCGGCAGCGAGATGTCGAGCTGTCCGCGGCAGACGTCCAGCGTCTGTCCGGCATCGCGCTGGTTCTGGGTTTCGCCGATGCACACGATGGCGGTGAGGCCTGCGCGCCAGACGGCCTCAGTCTTCTGCCGGACCAGCACGTCGCTTTCGCCATGATCGGCGCGCCGCTCGGAATGGCCGACGATGATGGCGCTGGCGCCGGCGTCCGCCAGCATCTCGGCCGAGATATCGCCGGTATGGGCGCCCGAGGCCTTCGGGTGGCAATCCTGTGCGCCGACGGCGAGGCGATTTGAGCCGCGTGCCGCTTCCGCGAAACTCGCGATCAGGGTCGCGGGCGGGCAAACCAGGAGATCGGCTTTGGCTGCGACCTCGGCCGCCCCCGCCAACATGGCCTCGAATTCATCCAGGGAGGATTTCAGGCCGTTCATTTTCCAGTTGCCGGCGATCAGCGGCCGGATGGCGTCGGTCATGTCGGGATTCCCCGCGAATGTCAGGTCAATCATGCGCTAGCAGAGCCTGGCTGCCAGTTCCAGATACCGCTCTCGCAAGCGCCGGACCGTTAACCGCTTCAATTGGCCCTCCCCGCCAAGGTTGCGACGGGGCGGCCGCCACTTTATGATGCTTTCTCAACCCGGTGACGCCCTTTTGCGGAATTCGAACCCGAATTTCCCTTGGGCGCGACCCGGGTCCCTCCTGCAAACAAGTTGGACCCATGCTTCGAGGAATGCGGAAAGCCTCATCAAACTGGCTCGGCAAGGCCATCATGGCCGTGGTCATGGGCGTCTTGATCGTCAGTTTCGGGATCTGGGGCATCGCCGACATCTTCCGGGGTTTTGGACAGTCGACGCTCGCCACCATCGGCCGCACCGACATCTCCATCAATGAATTCCGCCAGCTCTACACCGACAGGCTGCAGCAGATCGGCCGCCAGTTCGGCCGCCCGCTGACGATGGACCAGGCCCGTGCCTTCGGCCTCGACCGCCAGGTGCTGCAGCAAACCATCGCGGAAGCCGCCCTCGACGAGGAAGCGCGGCGGCTGGGGCTCGGACAGTCCGACGCCGAGACCATGCGCATGATCCTCACCGATCCCAATTTCAAGGGAGTGGGCGGCAACTTCGATCCGGCGCGCTTCCAGGCCATGATCCGCCAGTTCGGCTTCAGCGAGCAGCGTTATCTTGCCGACCAGCGGCGGGTGTCGCTGCGGCGTCAGATCGCCGGCACGATTTCAGCCGGCCTCGACCCGCCGAAGGTGCTGATCGATGCGCTCAGCCGCTTCCAGAACGAACAGCGTTCGATCGAATACGTCAAACTCGACGCCGCCCAGGCCGGCACGATCGATCCGCCCTCGCCGGAGACGCTGGCCGGCTATTTC
This sequence comes from Bradyrhizobium sp., assembly GCA_028290165.1. The sequence goes on from JAQGKJ010000404.1 coordinate 2,838, forward strand.
GACGAGCACAAGACCCAGTTCCGCGCGCCCGAATACCGCAAGATCTCCTTTGTCATGATTACGCCGGAAGAGATCGGCAAGTGGTCCGAGGTCTCCGACGAGGACGCCAAGAAGCTGTTCGAGCAGCGCCGCGACAAGCTGGGAACGCCGGAAAAGCGCGAGGTGTCGCAAATCGTGTTCCCGAACGCGGAAGAAGCGGCGACCGCGCGCAGCCGCATCACGTCCGG
>JAQGKJ010000440.1 GCA_028290165.1 Bradyrhizobium sp.
GTTTGCGCCGATCGTTGCTTCATCGCAGGTGCCGTGGGGCATCAAGGCGCTGGGAGGCTATCTCGGCGACAACCAGGAGGCCTGGCGCAGACATGATGCGGTCGCCCTGATAGAGGACGGCGCCAGATTTTCGGATTTTCTAGTGGACTGTGGCGACGCCGATCCGTTTCTCGCCGAGCAACTTCGGCCGGAATTGCTGCAAGCTGCCTGCGAGAGGGCGAATATTCCCCTCACGCTGCGCCGCCAGCCTGGCTACGACCACAGCTATTACTTCATATCGACTTTCATGGGCGATCATCTGCGCTGGCATGCCACGCGCCTGAAAGCCTGAACCGGGCGCGCGCCTATTGAGGCTGCGGCGCGCCGTAGTTCGGCGCGAGCAACCTGTTGCGCAGGAGATAGTTTGTCGCGCGCGACCAGGATTCGTCGGTATTGCCGCGAAGATCGACGCTCATTGCGGTGACGAGGCGACCGCTATGTACGTCGCGCAAGTAGATATTGATGTTGAGGATGAGGTTCGAGACTTTCTGCACCACGCCCGTCAGCGCGAGGTCGGCGCCGAGCCGTCTCGCATATTGCACGTCGCACCCGCCGCAGGTCTGCAGATTGCTGCCGTGCGCCGCAGCATTGACCGGGAAAATGTCGAGCAAATCGAACTTGCCGGACTCGGCCAGTTCCTTGCGCACCTGATCGCCGACGCGCATCAGGCGAGCCTGCTCGTCCTTCCGGGGTCCATCCACCTCGCCCTGGAGGCTTGTATCAACCAGCTCGAAATCAAAAACCGCGAGCTTGGGCGGATCGGCCCCCGCCGGCGCCGAGATCATCAGCGTCAGCGGGACGACCAATAACGCTCTCATGATCGTGATCCGTGACATCCGGGACGGCGCAACAGCAGATGCGGGGTTTGCAAGCTAGGGCAATTCCGTCATGTTTCAAGCCAAGAGTCCCTTGCCAGCCAAGGCTCCCTCCATCGTCGGTCAAGTCGAGGAGGCCTGTCAGGAGGAGGCATGATCCGATGGTGGGTCGCGATCGGCTTGAGCGTCGTGGCGAGCCACGCGCTTGCCGCCGATCCGGTCGAGATCGGCATTGGTTATCTCGGCCAGGCCGGCATCCAATCCAGATTGTCCCTGGTCGAGCAGCCCTCGGCGAACGACGGCGTGGCGGGCGCGCGCCTCGCGATCGAGGACAACAACACCACCGGCAGGTTCCTCAATCAACATTTCACCCTGGAAGAGGTCCGGCTCCGGGAGGGCGAGGATGTCGCCCAGGCGGCAACGGCGCTTGCCGGACGCAACGGCTTCATCATTGCCGCTCTTCCCGCAGACGCGCTGTTGGCCGCCGCCGACGCACTCCGCGACCGCGGTACCGTGCTGTTTAACGCCGGATCGATCGACGACCGGCTGCGCGAGCAGGATTGCCGCGCCAATGTGATCCACGTTGCCCCGACGCGTTCGATGCTGGCGGACGCGTTGGCCCAGTATCTGGTGTGGAAGCAGTGGAAGCGCTGGATGCTGGTAGCCGGTTCGCACCAAGCCGACAAACTCTATGCCGAGGCGCTGCGGCGCGCCGCTACGCGCTTTGGCGCCAAAATCGTCCAGGAGCGAACATTCGAGGATACCGGCGGCGCCCGCCGCACTGACAGCGGCGTGACCCTGATCCAGCGCCAGATGCCGGTCTTTACCCAGCGGGCGCCGGCCCACGACGTTCTGGTCACGGCAGATGAGAGCGAGGTCTTCGCGTCATACCTGCCCTACCGTACCTGGGAACCGCGGCCGGTCGCCGGCTCGGCGGGGCTGGTGCCGACCAGCTGGGATGCGGCGCAGGACCAGTGGGGCGCGGTCCAGATGCAGAACCGCTTTGTGAAATTGAATTCGCGGCGCATGACGGCGCTGGATATGCAGGCCTGGACCGCCGCGCGCATGATCGGCGAGGCAGCGTCGCGGACCAGCTCCGGCGACCCGGAACTGGTGTTCGATTTCCTCAAGGGACCGGATTTTTCCGTTGCGGCATTCAAGGGTGCCAGACTGACGCTGCGCGACTGGAACCTGCAGCTTCGCCAACCCATCCTGCTGGTCGACGGCCGCATGGTCGTCTCGGTTTCGCCACAGGAAGGTTTTCTGCATCAAGTCTCGGAACTCGATACGCTGGGCGTCGACCGGCCGGAGACCAAATGCAAGCTGCATTGAAGACGGAGAGATCGCCGATGTGGCGTCACTATCTGCTTTCCAGCATGGTCATGTGGCTCGCCTCCGCGACGACGGCTTCCGCCTTCATCGCCTACGTGTCGAACGAGAAGGGCAACACCGTATCGGTGATCGATACCGACACATGGGCGGTCACCAAAACCATCAAGGTCGGCCAGCGCCCGCGCGGCATCGAGTTCACCCGGGACGGCAAGTTCGTGCTGGTCGCGGTCGGCGACGACGACAAGATCGAGGTCATCGACGCCGCAGCCCAACAGGTCGTCGACTCCCTGCCCTCCGGTCCCGACCCGGAACTGTTCACCCAGGATGCCGCCGGCAGGATCCTGTATGTCGCCAATGAGAACGACAACACGGTGACCGTGATCGATCTGGAAAAGCGCGTCCGCCTCGGCGACATTCAGGTCGGCGTCGAGCCCGAGGGCATGGCCATCAGCCCCGACGGAAAGATTTTGATCAATACCTCAGAGACCACCAACATGGCTCATTTCATCGACACTGCGACGCGCCAGATCGTCGCCAATGTGCTGGTCGACGCGCGACCGCGGTTTGCCGAATTCAAGCGTGACGGCTCTGAGCTGTGGGTATCGTCGGAAATCGGGGGCACCATCTCGGTGATCGACCCGGCCAAACACGTTGTGACCGGCAAGATCATCTTCAGCATTCCCGGCCTGCGGCGCGAGGCCATCCAGCCGGTCGGCATCGGCATGACCAAGGACGGCAAGACCGCCTTCGTCGCGCTTGGCCCCGCCAACCGCATCGCGGTCGTCGACGCCACCAGCCATGCGGTCACCAAATATCTCCTGGTCGGCCAGCGGGTCTGGCACATGGCATTCACCCCCGACGAAAAACACCTGCTGGTGACCAATGGCGTATCCAACGACGTCTCAGTGATCGATGTGGCCGCGCAGAAGGTGATTAAGACAATCCAGGTCGGCGAGCTGCCCTGGGGCATCACGATTGCGCAGCCATGACCGCAGCCGACGCACCCGCCGCCGGCGCGATATCTCCGGAAGCTCGTCTCCGGAACGCACCTGCCGAGGTGCCCGCGTTGTCGATTGACGGCCTCAGCCATTCCTATGGGTCCCGGCGCGCCCTCATCAACATCAACTTCACGGTTGCGCCGGCAAGCTTCACCGCGCTGCTCGGCCTCAACGGCGCCGGCAAGAGCACCTTGTTCTCGCTGGTGACGCGGCTGTTCGGACTCCAGACCGGACGCGTCAGCATTTTCGGCCATGACATCGGACTGGCGCCGGGCGAAGCGCTGCGGCTGCTCGGTGTCGTCTTTCAGCCGCGCACGCTCGACCTCGACCTGTCGGTGACGCAGAACCTGCTGTATCATGCGGCCCTGCACGGCGTCGTCAGGCGCGACGCCCGTCTCCGCAGCGGCGAGGTGCTGGCGCGCATCGGGCTTGCAGAACGTGCCGGCAGCAAAGTTCGTGACCTCTCGGGCGGGCAGATGCGGCGGCTGGAAATCGCGCGCGCGTTGCTGCATCGCCCCCGCCTGCTATTGCTCGACGAGGCGACCGTCGGGCTGGACGTCAAGGCCCGCGCCCATATCCTCACTCACGTCCGGCAGCTGGTTCGGGAGCAAGGCATCAGCGTGCTTTGGGCGACGCATCTGTTCGATGAGATCATGCCCGCCGACGACCTCGTGGTCCTGCACCAAGGGCACTTGCTCGCGCATGGTCCGTTGGCTGCCATTATCGCGGACACACGAGCCCACGACATCAATTCCGCATTCCAGCGCCTGACCGGCGCTTCGTCGGAATCCAGGAGCCCTGCGCCATGAGCTCCAGAACCGTCAGGCAGAGCCAACCCGGCTTCTCGTTCGCTGAATATCTCACCTGCCTGAATGGCATCGTGTGGCGCGAAGCGTTACGCTTCCTGCACCAGCGCGAGCGCTTTGTTTCGGCGCTGGTCAGGCCGCTGGTGTGGCTGTTCATCTTCGCCGCCGGCTTCCGCCAGGTGCTCGGCATCTCCATCATCCCGCCATACGAGACCTACA
>JAQGKJ010000491.1 GCA_028290165.1 Bradyrhizobium sp.
TCGTCTGCGCTCAGTCGCTTCATCGGTAAGCTGGCTACGTACAAGCTTGGCAGTCGCCCTGTGCTTCCGGACGCCGGCGCAGCATTTACGGAGGGGCTGGCCCCGATTTTTGTCGGAGATCAGAATTTGCTGAAAGACCGCAGCCGTCTGCCTATGTGACCCCCTCCTACGTCCAGCATCGGATATCGCGTGTTCCACGCTGCCTGAAATCTCCGCATCGGATCAGGGTTTTAGCCGGGAACGAATGCCGCCTCTCAGCTTTATTCTCGCACAATCCTTCGACAGCCCGCAAAAGTCCGGGAGAGGTGACGTGCAAATTCGTGCCGGTTACGACATCGCATTTCAGTGCTTCCAGGAAACCCCAATGGTCCTGATGCTCAGCATTGAACCGGCACGGGTCGGAGATCTCCTGAGCGAACACAAGATAAAATTCTCGCCCGACGTTCCATCGCGCGACTACATCGACATGTTCGGCAACACCTGCACCAGAATCGTCGCGCCTCCCGGTCTGATCGAAATACGCAACGACTTTCTGATCTCGGATAGCGGCCTGCCCGATGAGGTCGCGCCCGACGCGCGGCAATTCGAGGTGGCCGACTTGCCGGATGACGTGCTGATCTATCTTTTGGGCAGCCGGTACTGCGATACGCAAAAACTTTCCGATATTGCCTGGTCGCTGTTTGCGGGCGTGACGCCGGGCTGGCAGCGCGTGCAGGCGATCTGCGATTACGCCCATGAGCGGATTTGCTTCGGCTATCAGCACGCACGTTGCGACCGGACGGCGTCCGAAGGCCACGAGGAACGCATCGGCGTCTGCCGCGATTTCGCGCATCTCGCGGTGACGCTGTGCCGATGCATGAATATCCCCGCGCGTTACTGCACCGGTTACCTCGGAGATATCGGTGTTCCCGCCGATCCCGCGCCGATGGATTTCAGCGCCTGGTTCGAGGTCTATCTCGACGGGCGGTGGTTCACCTTCGACGCGCGCCACAACCACCCGCGAATCGGCCGGATTGTCATGGCGCGCGGACGCGATGCCGCGGATGTTGCGATATCAACCAACTTCGGCGCGGTGCAGTTGGTGAAGTTTTCCGTTACCACCGAGCAAGTGATCTCTGCAACGGCGCGGGTATCGAGGGCCGCGTAGTTGTTTTGCTTGCCCGATGGAAGCGCCGGGTTGGCTCGCCAGCCCGGCGTATTTGTGTGACCAGACGGGCTGGCAACGCAGGCCTCATTGCGCTAGACACGCGCCGATCCTTAACGGAAGGTGCTCAAAGATGCGATGTCTGCGGCGTGCAAGAATCCCGATGTTGGCAGCGATTGCGGTGACTTTCGTTACTGCGCCATTGGCATGTGTACCGACCATAGTAGCGGCCCAGACCGCGGGAAAAACCATGACTACAGCTTCAGGCCTGCAGATTACCGACAATACGGTCGGCACCGGCGCTTCGCCGAAGCCCGGCCAGACCTGTGTCATGCATTATACCGGCTGGCTCTACGAGGGCGGCAAGAAGGGCAAGAAATTCGACAGTTCGGTGGACCGCAACGAGCCGTTCGAATTTCCGATCGGGCAGCACCGGGTGATCGCCGGCTGGGACGAGGGCGTTGCTACCATGAAGGTCGGCGGCAAGCGCACCCTGATCATTCCACCCGCGCTGGGCTACGGCGCCCGCGGCGCCGGCGGCGTCATTCCCCCGAACGCGACGCTGATGTTCGACGTCGAATTGCTGGCCGTGAAGTAGGCCCAAGGAAGCAGGTCAAGCCGCGACCAAGAGGGGGCGATATCGTGAAGATCTCCATCCTCGACGATTATTTCGACACGCTGCGCACGCTCGAATGCTTCGGCAGGCTTGCCGGACATGCCGTCACGATCTGGAACGATCACGTTCAGGATGTCGACCGGCTCGCCGAGCGGCTGCGCGACACCGAAGCGCTGGTGCTGATCCGCGAGCGAACCCAAATCCGCACGCCTCTGCTGGAGCAATTGCCGAAGCTGAAACTGATCAGCCAGCGCAGCGTCTATCCGCATATCGATATCGACGCCTGCACTCAACTCGGCATCATCGTCTCCTCCAGTCAGCACGCCGATACGCCGTCTTATGCCGCCGCCGAACTGACCTGGGGGCTGGTGCTGGCGGCCATGCGCGCGATCCCCCAGCAGATGGCGGCGCTAAAGGCGGGCTATTGGCAGATCGGCGTCGGCCATACGCTGCGCGGCAAGACGCTCGGCATCTACGGCTACGGCCGGATCGGCGCGGTCGTTGCCGGGTACGGTAAGGCGTTCGGCATGAAGGTCGTGGTGTGGGCGCGCGAGCCGGCGCTGGCACAGGCGCGTGCCGACGGTTACGAGGCCGCCGCCAGCAAGGCGGCATTCTTTGAGCAATGCGACGTGCTCTCGCTGCATATGCGCCTCGTCGAGGCGACGCGCGGTATTGTCACCGCGGGCGATCTCGCGCGCATGAAACCGTCAGCGCTTCTGGTCAACACCAGCCGCGCGCCGCTGATCGAGCCGAACGCGCTGGTCAACGCGCTGCGCGCCGGACGGCCCGGCATGGCGGCGGTGGATGTCTACGAAAAGGAGCCGCTGCGCGATATCAACGATCCGCTGTTGACCCTGGATAATGTGGTCTGCACGCCGCATATCGGGTATGTTTCTCGCGACGAATACGAAATCCAGTTCACTGATATTTTCGACCAGATCGTCGCCTATGCCGCCGGCACGCCCGCCAATGTCGTCAATCCGGGTGTGCTCGGCAGCGCGGCTCTGGGAAAAATGCCAACATCGAAAGCAGCACCATGACAGGCTCGCACGATCAAACCCATCCCGGTCATTCCCACGATCATGACGACGCGGAGCGCTGGAAGCATGACGGCGTCCGCGTCATTCCCGGCGACCAGCTCGATCCCAACGTGCCCTCGACGCCGGGCATGGACCGCAAAGCCGCGATCAATTTTGCGCGTGCCGGCGCGCAGAAATTGTGGGCCGGCACCGTGACCATCAAACCCGACGCCAAGACCGGCGCGCATCACCACGGCCATCTCGAGAGCATCATCTACGTGGTGAAAGGCAAGGCGCGTATGCGCTGGGGCGAACATCTGCAATTCACCGCGGAGGCCAACCCCGGGGATTTCATTTTCATTCCACCCTACGTGCCGCATCAGGAGATCAACGCCAGCCGTGACGAGGTGCTGGAATGCGTTCTGGTGCGCAGCGACGGCCAGGCGGTGGCTATCAATCTCGACATCGAGCCGGTGGAGAAACCGGAGACGGTGCTGTGGGTCGATCCCGTGCACCGCGATCCGGCGGAAGTGAAATAGATTTCGTCATTCCGGGGTGGCGCGCTATCGTCGAACCCGGAATCTCGAGATCGCGGGTCTGGCCCTTCGGACCATCCCGAAATGACGAAAAGTAACAAAAGGGAGAAAATCATGACAAATTTCGATCGGCCGCTGGCGCGACGCGCCGTCATCAGGGGTGCGGGACTTGGTCTCGTTGCGGGAACGCTCGCGGATGCAATTTCGCCACAAACCGCGCACGCAGACATCCCGGGCAGCGAGATCTGGAGCGGCGAGTACTGGGCGAAGAAGGGCGATGTACCCTTGTGGATGTATCGCAAGCGGTTCGGCGCGCCGAAGGCCGGCGAGCCATCGCGGCCGGTGGTGTTCTTCGTTCACGGCTCCTCGGTCTCTTCGCGGGGATTCGATCTTAACGTCCCAGGCCATGGCGATTATTCGATCATGAATGCATTCGCCCGCGCCGGCTTCGACTGCTGGACCATGGATCACGAAAATTACGGCAAGTCGGGGCGCACGTCAGGCAATTCCGACATCGCCAGCGGCGTCGAGGACCTGAAGGCGGCGGTTGAAGTCGTTGCAAAGGAAACTGGCCAGAAGAAATATCATTTCCTCGGCGAATCCTCCGGTGCGTTGCGGGCCGGCGCTTATGCCATGGCGGCGCCCGAGCGCGCGGACCGGCTGGTGTTGGCCGCCTTCACCTACAAGGGCGAGGGATCGCCGACTTTGGCAAAACGCGCCGAGCAGCTTGAATATTATCGCTCGCACAATATGCGCAAGCGCGATCGCGACATGATCCGCTCGATCGCGACCCGCGACAAACCGGGCACCAGCGACCCCGCCGTCGTCGAGGCGCTGGCAGATGCCGAGTTGCCATTCGGCGAGCAGGTTCCAACCGGTACCTATCTCGACATGACCTCCAAGCTCCCGGTGGTGCATCCCGAAAAAGTGCTTTCGCCGGTGCTTTTGGTCCGCGGCGAATATGACGGCATCGCCACGGTCGCCGACATCGAGGCGTTCTTCAATCTCTTGCCGAACGGCGACCGCCAGTTCGTGATCCTGCCGGGAACCGCGCACTCGGTCACGCTCGCCACCAACCGGAATCTGTTCTGGCACGTGGCCCGCGCGTTCCTGACCATGCCATTGCCATACGCGACCTAGACGTCATTCCGGGGCGCGCATTAGGGCGAACCCGGATTCTTGAGATTCTCCGATGCGCAATTGCGCATCGGAGTGCGAATCTTTCGATGCGTCCCGGGATGACGGGCCAAAAAAAATAATTCAAGTCGGGTGTCGGTCTCGTGTCGACAGGTTCGTCCTTCGGGTGAAACCCATGAAAGGAGCCTGCCATGACCAAAATGATCTTCGTCAACCTGCCGGTCAGTGATCTCGACCGCGCCACCGCCTTTTATCAGGCTATCGGTGCCGACAAGAATGAACAGTTTTCCGACGGAACCGCGTCCTGCATGGTGTTTTCCGAAACCATCCACGTCATGCTGCTGACCCCTGATAAATTCCGCCAGTTCACGCCGAAGAAGATCGCCGATGCGAAAACCTCGAGCGAGGTATTGATCTGCATCTCTGCCGAGAGCCGCGGCGCGGTGGACGACACGGTCGGCAAGGCTCAGGCTGCGGGCGGCGGCATCGATCCATCCCCCAAGCAGGACTACGGCTTCATGTACGGCCGCAGTTTCGAAGATCCCGACGGCCACATCTGGGAAGTGATGTGGATGGATGTGGCGGCCACGACGGCAGCGCAACCCGCAACCGCCGTCGCCTGATTCAAACGCAAGGGAGCCCACCCGATGTCCAAAATTTCCCCCTGCCTGTGGTTCGACGGCGAGGCCGAGGAGGCCGCGAAATTCTACGTTTCGCTGCTGCCCGATTCCAGGATCGAAAAGATCCAGAAGAACCCCGTCGACGGCCCCGCCGGAAAGGCCGGGACGGTGCTGGTGGTGGAATTCACGCTGGCCGGCCAGCGCTTCATGGCGCTGAACGGCGGCACCCGGTTCGAATATACCCACGCGGTTTCGTTCAAGATCGACTGCGCCGATCAGGCCGAGGTCGACCGCCTCTGGGAGGCGCTGTCTTCCGATGGCGGGCACGTCGAGCGATGCGGCTGGCTGAAGGACCGCTATGGCGTTTCCTGGCAGATCGTGCCGACCGCGCTGGTACAATATCTGGGCGGACCCGACCCCGCCGGCGCGCAACGGGCGATGCAGGCGATGCTGCAGATGGTCAAGCTCGACATCGCCGGCCTCAAAAAGGCCTATGAAGGCAAGTCAGCGGCGTGACGGTCAGTAGTTCACCCGCAATCCGACGCCGCCGTGGATGGTATTGCCTACCGGCTGCGGTCCCAAGGTTCCATCGACGAAGAGGTCGGCGACCCAGCCCTTGGTGATGCGGAAGCCGAGCCGGCCGCCATATTCGAACCAGCTCTGGTTTCCGATGGTCGGCACCACCAAGCCGTCGCCGGTCACGGTGGCGACGATGCCGGAGTGGTTCGCAAAGGACTGCACGATTCGACCGTTGAGGTTGCCCTCGACGCTGCTACCGAACAGATGGGTCCATTGTCCGCCGACCTTGACCAGATTGGTTCGATCGGTGCCGGTGGCAATCGATGCGTCGAACGGATTGAACATCACGGTGGGGTCTGCGTAGCCGGCGACGCGTTGCCACAATTGCCAGACTTCGATGGAGGCGGCGACCTCGTCGCGCGGCGAAAGCCGCGTGATCCAGCCCGCTCTGCCAAACACACCGTAGTCGCTGCTGTTGGTCGAGCTGTCCAGTGAAACCGCGCCGAGGCTCGTGATGTAGCTGCGGCTGTAGCGAACTTTTTCGAATGGCGACAGGATCGCGCCGATGTCGAAGAACGGACGTGACGATCCCCAATCGACGAAATCGTAGCGCAGCGCGAACGCGCCGATCGGCGCGCTGGTGACGTGGTATCCGCCCTCGCTGTATTGGGTGTAGGCGATGCCCGCCAGCAGCGACAGATTGGGAGTGAGCTCCTTGCGGCCGTGAATGCCGGCCGAAAACGATCCGGCGGAGCCGAACGCGCTGATACAGTCGCTGCAATTGATCTGCTCGTTGATGCCCAGCAGGACGTTGCCGAGCACCTGGTTGGTGATCATCTGGTTGAAGTGCTGGCTGGCGAGACCGCCGATCGATCCGCCGCTGGAATCCGAGCCGGTCACCGGGGGCGGCGGAGGAGGTGGCGGGGGCTGCGGCGGACAGGGGCCGTCACATTCACGCGACTGCGCCGCCGCCGGCGATGGTTGCAGCTGAACGAGAACGAGGCAAACCGCCGCGGTCAGCGCGGCCGATAGGATGAAGGTGCGGGTGGTGAATTTCGCCATCGTCAGCGTCCGCACAGCATGCCGGTGGGATCGCTGCCGTCGTCGACAAACGGCGTGACAGCGGGTGTGGCATCGGCGAATTGCGTGACGGCGCAAAGTCCCGCCGCCGCCGCGCAGTTCGCGGCGAAGGTCCAGGGCGGGTTGTTGGTCTTTTGAATTGTCACCCTGCCGCCCGACGAGGTGATGATCGCGGTATCGCCGGGCTGCGTCAGGTCAACGCATTGACCACCGGTGGTGCAGACCAGCGACGCGCCGTCCTGCAGCACCACGGTGGTCATGCCGCGTTGCGACAGGATATCCAGCGTGGTGCCGCGCACGCCAATGGTCGCAAGCGAGGTGCTGATCTTGTAGGCGGTCTTTGCCGAATGTCCGGTGACGAAACGAAACGCGCCGGTGGTCAGCCTGATCGCGATCTCGCGGTAGCTGTGCTCGTCGTTGAAGACGGTGCGGTCGAACTTGAGCGTCGCATTGGGGCCAAGCGAAAGATTGGTGCTGTCGGCCATCACCAGACGCGCGGCGCTTTCGAGGCCGGTATGCACGACTTCGTCGCGAAGCACGCCATCGCCGACATTGATCGGGCTGGTCGCCGATCCCGCGACGCGGACGACTTCATTTTGGATGACGACCGCTTCGCCGACGCGCGCCTGCGCGTGAGCGGGGCTTGCCGCAAACCCTGCGGCCAGGCAAAGTGCGGAGATAGCAAAAACGCCGTGACGCCAATTCATTTCAATACCGATCGATTTATCCCGTCATCGTACCGGATCGCGCGCACCAACGATGTTGTAAATTTGCCACAAGCCGCGCCCGATGTGTCCGATGGTTAGTGGCCGCGAAATCGAGACGCGTTCAATGCAATGGACATGAAAGTAAGCCGCGCCCACACTCGATTTTTGCAATGGCATTCATTTGCGAACATCAAGCCGTGAAACTCCTGCGCGAATCACCTTCTGTTCCCGACAATCCGGGCGCGCGGAACGCCATGATCGCGGTCATTATATTCTTCGCAGCCCACTTCGCGCTTCTGGTCGGCGTGACGACACCCGATCATTTCTATTTCGACGAAGTGCATTACGTGCCGGCCGCGCGGCAAATGCTCGAACCGGCGATGCCTTCGCCGATGCTCAATCCGATGCATCCACCGTTGGCGAAGCAACTGATCGCGTTGTCGATCCGCGCTTTCGGAGATGTGCCCCTGGGCTGGCGCTACCCGGGCGTACTGTTCGGCTCGCTGGCGATCGTCGCGATGTATCTCTGCGGCCTCGCGCTATTCGCACGCCAGGGTCCCGCGGTTGCCACCGCGTTGCTCGCATTTTTCAATCAGATGGTGTTCGTGCAGGCGCGGATCGCGATGCTGGATATTTTCGCGCTCGCGTTCGGCCTGTTCGCGATCGCCGCGTTCATGCACGGTTTTCGCAAATCCCGGCCGCATCTTTGCTTCGCGCTCGCCGGGCTTGGCTTCGGTCTCGCGACCGCCTGCAAATGGAGCGGGCTGTTCGGGCTCGCGACATGCATCATCATCGTTGCCGTGATCCGGCTGATGCAAGGCTGGCGCACGCAATTTGCCGATGGCAACGCCGGTGATTGGTACCGGCCCGATCTCTGGCCCGACTTCAGGTACACTCATTTCGCCGCGTGCTTTGTTTTGATTCCGGCGATCGTCTATTTCGCAACCTTCATTCCGCTGTATGGATTGTCGCTCCCTGACATTCTGGAGGCGCAGCGCCGGATTTTTGGCGATAAAACCACGACCGCGATCGCGGGCCACACCTATATGAGCGCCTGGCCATCCTGGCCGTTTCTGGTGCGGCCGGTCTGGTATGTCTTCGACAAGATCGGCGACGACCGGATCGCAGCCGTGGTGTTCCTCGGCAATCCCCTGGTGCTGTGGACGGCGCTGCCGGCGCTTATGGTTTGCCTGCGCGACTGGATCGTGACGCGGCGGGTCGAAGCATTCCTGATCCTGTCGTTTTATTTCGGGCCCTATCTGGCCTGGGCGATGCTGCCGCGTACGCTGGGATTTCTGTATTATTATTTGCCGCCCGCCACTGTCGCTAGTCTCGCGCTGGTGTACGTGCTCCGCCGCGGCAATAACCCGCGCTGGCTGTTATGGGCCTTCGTCGCGATCGCGCTCGCGGGTTTTGCGGCGATGCTGCCGATTTCGGCAGCCTTCGTGGGAACGTCGATGGAGACGTTCAACCGGCTGATGCTGTTCCAGAACTGGATTTGAAGGAGATTGCAGGCCGCGGCGGCGCGAATGGCGTCAGGCTATGTCGCGTATTGCGCGATGCCGTTGCCGAACGTCCAGTTCTCCTTCTTGACCTCGACAAGACTGATGAGAATGTCTTCGCGGCGAAGGCCGGGATCGCGCGTGAGATTGTCGGCGATGGCGGCATAGAACGCCTTCTTCTGGTCGACGGTCCTTGTATCGTTGCAGGTGATCTGAATGAAGGTTAGATCATCACTGTATTTGATGCCGAGATACTGCTCCGGGCGCACCATTTCGGTACCCGGTCCGCTTTCGCTCAGGACCTGAAAGTCGTCGTCGACGGGAACGTTGAAGGTGTCGAGCATCGCCCGGTAAACGCCCCGGGAAATGGCGGTGCGAAAAGCGGCGGGCTTGCCTGCGGGATGATTGATACGGACGAGGGGCATCGTGCTATCTCCGGTGAAACCGGGCCACTGTCTTCCTCATGGCAACCAGCCACGATCGGCCCGGGCTGGATATCTAGTTCTTCCGGCTCGGTACGAAACGGCGTCGGTCCAGGCAGCGGTAGCGGTTGCAAATTCGGTCAGGGCAGATTGTCGCGCTTGCGCGAATTCACCTGCTTGAGGCGGGCCTGGCGTCGGCGTCAGAAATTAAACGCCCAGGGTATCCGGCTCCAATGGATCCGGTTCCGGTAAAGGTGGGGCCAGTAGATCGGGAACGGCTGCCAATAGGCGGTGTGATAATAGCCGTATCGCCGATAGCGATGGACGTAGCGCCGATGCTGGCTTGGAGCGGGCTCCGCTGCGGCCGGTGGTGACGCCGGCTCGGCCGTTTTCGGCGCCAGCGATGGGCGCGGCACGCTCGGAGGCGGCGCCTGGGTCGCTGCGGGCGCGGGGGCCGCCGGCGTGGCCGCGTCTTCGGCGTAGCCGGGGAGGGTGGAGCCGATCACAAGGAGGGCTGCGACGGCGAGGCCGGTGAAATGGGGTTTCATGTGAGTCATCCTCTATTTGAAACGTCGTCATTCTCCGAGTGCAATGAAACATCGTGGATGCGCATTCGGTCGGCAATTGCCGGCCTTGAGGCGCAGGCCACGGAATCCATACTCCCGATGGGGTTATGGATTCCGGTCTCGCTCGTTTCACTTGCGCGCCCCGAATGACGACGCGCCAGGGCGGGCGGGCGGGTCAAGCCTTGCAACCATCACTTCGACGCGGTCTTGGTGTCCATGTTGACGACCTGAACGCGGCGGTTGACCGGGTCCATCGGCGCGCTCGGATCCTTCGGCTTGGTCTTGCCATAGCCGACGGCGACGAGATCGGTGCCGGCGATGCCGAACTTGTCGGTCAGGTACCGCTTGATCGTCTCGGCGCGGCGCTCGGAGAGGTCCTGGTTGTAGGCTTCGCCGCCGATCGCATCGGTGTGACCGGCCACCACGAATGTCGAACCCTTGAGGTTGGCATTCGAGAGCGCCTGGCCGAGCGCCTGCACCGAAGGCATCGAGGTCGCGGTGATCTTGTCCGAATTATAATCGAACTGGATATCGAGATCGATATTCGGCTTGTTCGATGCGAGCTCGGCGATTTCCTCGCGCTCGCCGAGCGAGAGCGAGCGGGTCTTCCGGTTGCGCAGCGTCTGGATGAAACTGATTTCCTTGGCCTTGACCGCGGGATCGACCTGCGGCCCGGCCGACAGGCCGCGCGTCAGTGGCTTCGGCTGCAGGGCATGGATGATTTGATCCGCCGAGACGGTATCGCCGGCAAGTGCAAAGCCCGCCGTCATCGACAGCGCAGCACTAATGGTAATCACCTTAAGTACGGAGAGTCTCTGAAAGCTGGTCATTGTCCTGTCCTCGCGGTTCACGCCTGAAAAGCGTTTCGATGGTCAGACGATAGGGCAGCGTTTCGGCATTGAATGTGATTTGGGTCACACGGTTGTGTTGGGCGCAGCTGGGCCTGACAACAGCCGTCCTTGCGATAGGTCGAAACGCCGAAGCAGTCCAGCTTCTCCATCACCGGACTCGGCATTGCTCCTTGAGACTCGGCTCCCCTCCGCGATATCAAGATTACTCCTCTCTGCGGCGTAACGCCGTTGGGCGTCGCCCGATTCTTGGCTGATCGCAGCGCCCCTTTGGCCCAGTTCGATCACGGAGCCGTGCTCCCCGCCCAAAGTGACCTAAATCACAGTCCATTCATGAACATTTGATCATGTTGGCCCCCGACCGGTCGGCCTCCGGGCCAGACCTATCGACGACCAGATCAGGGGAGAATGGATCATGCGCTTCTTGATCGCAGCAATATCAGTCGCGGGACTTCTTTTCAGCGCCAATGTCGCCAAGGCCGACAAGCGCGTCGCCTTCGTGGTCGGCAACAGCGCCTACAAGAACGTGGCGGGGCTTCCCAACCCGGCCGTGGACGAGAAATCGATGGCGAAGCTTTTGCGCAATGTCGGTTTCGACGTGGTGGAAGGCGCCAACCTCACCCGCGACAAAATGACGGAAAAGCTGCTCGAGTTCGGCAAGAAGGCCGAAGGCGCCGATGTCGCGCTGTTCTTCTATGCCGGCCACGGCATCGCCATCAACGGCTCCAACTATCTGCTGCCGGTCGACGCCGATCTCAAATCCGAAATGGACGTCAAGCTGGGGGCTGCCATCAACGTCGACGTCACGCTGGAGCAGACCATGGCGGACGCCAAGGTCAAGCTGGTGTTCCTTGACGCCTGCCGCGACAATCCGTTCGCCGCAAGAATCCGTTCCGCCAAGGCCACCCGCAGCGTCAACGTGCAGTCCGGCCTGGCCGAGATGAAGTCCGGCGAAGGCACGCTGATCGCCTTCGCCACCGGTCCCGGCCAGACCGCGCTCGACGGCGAGGTCGGCACCAACAGCCCCTTCACCCGCGCGCTGCTCGCCAATATCGCGACCCCTGGCGTCGAGATCCAGCAGGCGATGACCAGGGTCCGCGCCCAAGTCAATGATGAGACCAACAAGAGCCAGCTGCCGTGGGGCCACACCAACCTGATCGGCGAGGTCTACCTCAATCCGGTCGCGGGTGCCGCTGGCCGACAGGCCGAGGCGCCGAATACGCCGGCCGTCGCCACCGGCCCGGTCTCGGAAGTCGAGCTCGAATTCTGGCGTTCGATCAAGGACTCCAACAAGCCGGAAGAACTCAACGCCTATCTGACCAACTATCCGAATGGCATGTTCAAGTCGCTGGCGCTGGCCCGCATCGCCTCGCTGCAGGACGGTCCCTCGACCGCGACCCGCAACCTGACCGCCGGCATCGATCCCGCAACCTTCACCGAGGAAGCCGACCAGACCGCGGAAGACCAGCTTAGCCTCGACAAGGGTCAGCGCCGCGACGTGCAGCGCCGGCTCACCGGCCTCGGCTTCGACACCAGCGTCAACGGCAAGTTCGACGACCAGACCCGCGGCGTGATCACGCGCTGGCAGGCCGCGCGCGGTTATCCCAAGACCGGCTTCCTTAACAAGCTGCAGCTCAAGGCGCTGCAATCGGAGATCGTCGCGACCCGCCTGGCTTCCGCCGATGGTTCCTCCGACGACGAGCCGCACCATTCGCACCACTCCGGCGGCGGAGGCGGCGGCCGTCACTATCGCGGCGGCGGAGGCGGACCTGGTGGGTTTTTCGGCGGCATGATGGGTGGACTGTTTCACAGGTAGGTTGCAAGCCCCAAGCGGTGAAATGGAACATCTCGAACAAAAGACGGCTTCCGGCCCGCCTTTTGTTTTGGCTCGTGGTGTTAGGCGCGACGATACCCGGCCGCAACGCCGTCGCGCCAGCGCCGAGGTGCGGACAACAAATCGGCCA
>JAQGKJ010000552.1 GCA_028290165.1 Bradyrhizobium sp.
GAGTTCGGATCCGGCACGAACCAAGGTCAAGCAGGAATGAGCGGCGGGATTCAAGCAGGAACGAAGGGCGGGATTTCGGCACCCTTTATCCGTTATCCCATCGGCACTTCGCTGATGATGGCCGGCATTCTTTGTGTCGGTCTCGTCGCCTATCCACTGCTACCCGTCGCGCCCCTGCCGCAGGTAGACTTTCCGACCATCCAGGTCACCGCAACCCTTCCGGGCGCGAGCCCCGAAACCATGGCCACCTCGGTGGCGCAGCCGCTCGAGCGGCAGTTCGCGCAAATTCCCGGCATCGCCCAGATGACCTCGACGAGCTATCTGGGAACGGCAGCCGTCACCATCCAGTTCGACCTCAACCGCAGCATCGATGGCGCCGCCAACGATGTGCAGGGCGCCATCAACGCCGCCAGCGGCCAGCTGCCGAAAAACCTTCCCTCGCCGCCGACCTACCGCAAGGTCAACCCGGCCGACTCACCGATCCTGCTGCTGTCGGCGACCTCGGATACTATGCCGTTGACTACCGTCAGCGACGCCGTCGACGCCCAGCTCGCCCAGCAGATCAGCCAGATTTCCGGCGTGGCGCAGGTCATCATCGGCGGTCAGCAAAAGCCGTCGATCCGCGTCCAGGTCGATCCGGCGAAACTGGTCGCCAAGGGCCTGTCGCTGGAAGACGTTCGCAACCAGATCACGATCACAACGGTCGACAGTCCGAAGGGCAACGTCGACGGCGCGACGCGCGCCTACACAATCTACGCCAACGATCAGATGCTCGACTCCAAGGACTGGAACGACGTCATCATCGCCTACCGCAACGGCGGCCCGTTGCGGATACGCGATGTCGGCCAGGCCGTCACCGGACCGGAAGACGCCAAGCAGGCGGCATGGGCCAACGGCGAGCGCGGCGTGTTTCTGGTGGTCTTCAAGCAGCCCGGCGCCAACGTCATCGACACCGTGGACAAGATCAAGTCGATGCTGCCGCGGCTGGTTGCCGCGATACCGCCGTCGATCAAGATCGCGGTCATCAGCGATCGCACACAGACCATTCGCGCCGCGGTGTCGGACGTTCAGTTTACGCTGCTCTTGACCATTGCGCTCGTCGTCATGGTCATTTTCATCTTCCTGCGCAGTTTCTGGGCAACCGTCATTCCAACCGTGACGGTGCCGCTCGCCCTGCTCGGCGCCGGCGCGCTGATGTGGGTATTTGGTTATACACTCGACAACCTGTCACTGATGGCTTTGACGATCGCCGTCGGTTTCGTCGTCGACGACGCCATCGTGATGCTGGAAAACATCACGCGCTATATCGAGGAAGGCGAGAGGCCGCTTGCCGCCGCGTTCAAGGGCGCCAGCGAGATCGGCTTCACGATCGTGTCGATCAGCATTTCGCTGGTCGCGGTGCTGATCCCGCTCGTGCTGATGGGCGGCATCATCGGACGCCTGTTCCGCGAATTCGCGGTGACGCTGGCGATGACGATCTTCGTGTCGATGGTGGTTTCGCTGACGCTGACGCCGATGATGGCATCGCGCTTCCTGCGCGCGCACGGCGAAACCAGGCACGGCAAATTTTATCAATGGAGCGAGCGCGCTTTCGACGCGATGCTGCATGCCTATGAGCGCGGCCTTGACGTCGCCATGCGCTGGAAATTGACCACGCTCACCATCTTCTTTGCAACGCTCGCATTGTCGGTTTACCTGTTTGTCGTCATTCCCAAGGGCTTTTTCCCGCAGCAGGATAATGGCCTGATCAGCGCCACGGCCGAAGCCTCACAGGACATTTCCTTCGCCGCGATGAAACAGCGGATGGAGACCCTTGGCAAAATCGTCCAGGCCGACCCTGACGTCGCCACTGTGGCGATGGCGATTGGCGGCAGCGGCCGGGCCGGCAACAACGGCAACATGTTCATCACCCTGAAGCCGCGCGACGAACGCAAGGCAAACGCCCAGCAGATCATTGCCCGGCTGCGTCCGAAACTCGAGAAGGTCCCGGACGCCCGCCTCTACATGCAGGCGGCGCAGGACGTGCGGCTCGGCGGCCGGCCGACACGAACCCAGTTTGAATTCACGCTGCAGGATGCCAACCTCAGCGAACTCAACGAATGGGCGCCGAAGATTCTCGCCAAGATGCAGACGTTGTCCGAGCTGCGCGACGTCGCGACCGACCAGCAGACCCAGGGCACGACGGTCGAACTGAGAATCAATCGCGACACCGCATCACGCTACGGCATCCAGCCGCAGCTGATCGACGACACGCTTTACGATGCGTTCGGCCAGCGCCAGGTCACCCAGTATTTCACCCAGCTCAACAGTTACCACGTGATCCTGGAGATCCTGCCTGAGCTGCAGGGCGCCCTCGACACCCTTGACAAGATCTATGTCAAATCGCCGACCACCGGCGATCAGGTACCGTTGTCGACGTTTGCGAGCTGGACCAGCGTGCCGGTCCGGCCGCTTTCGATCAGCCACCAGGGCCAGTTTCCGGCGATCACGATCAGCTTCAACTTGGCGCAGGGCGTGGCGCTGGGGCAAGCGACCGATTCCGTGCAGAAAGCGATGGTGGATCTCGGCGCGCCTGCGACCCTCAACTCGAGCTTCCAGGGCACCGCGCAGGCGTTTCAGCAATCGCTTGGCACCGTTCCGCTTCTGATCCTGGCGGCCCTCGTCGTGGTGTACCTGATCCTCGGCATCCTCTACGAAAGCTACATTCACCCGCTCACGATTCTGTCCACGCTGCCGTCGGCGGGCGTCGGCGCATTGGCGATCCTGATGGCGTTTGGATACGACTTCAGCCTGATCGCGCTGATCGGCATCATCCTCCTGATCGGCATCGTCAAGAAGAACGGCATCATGATGGTCGATTTCGCCATTTCGGCCGAGCGTGACGAGCATTTGTCATCGGAAGATGCGATCCGAAAGGCGGCGCTGCTGCGGTTTCGTCCGATCATGATGACGACGATGGCGGCGATGCTCGGCGGCGTGCCGCTGATGCTCGGTACCGGCACCGGATCGGAGATCCGCCAGCCGCTCGGCTACGCGATGGTCGGCGGCCTGATCGTCAGCCAGGCGCTGACGCTGTTCACGACACCGGTGATCTATCTCTATCTCGACAGGCTCTCGAATGCGTTCGCGGGCTGGGGGCGGTCGAAGGATATCGAAGACGAGAGGCCGGAGAGCGAACAGGTCAAGGAAGCCGCCGAGTGACTTGACATTGACCGCGCGGCGGCACATCCGGGAGGCGCGCACCCCCGGAGCCAGATCAGTGAGAATTTCCTCAAAGCTAGCGACCCTCGCGGCCATCCTGGCTCTCGGATCGACCGGATTCGGCCACGCCCAGCAGGCTCCCAAGTCCAAGAACGCGCCGCATGCGGCACAAACCGGGGCGCCGCCTCAGGCCGATGCCGCGCCGGCCAACACCCCGGCCCCGCCCGGCTGGGCCGCCCGATGCACCAGCGCGAGCCGCGACGCGCCGCTCGAATGCGCAATGGAGCAGACCGCCGTCCTCAGCAAGACCGGACAATTGATCGTCCTCGTCAACATTCGGGTGCCGAGCGACACTCATACGCCGGTCGCTCTCGTGCAGCTGCCGCTCGGGCTTAATCTGCCGGCTGGCGCCAAATTCCAGGTCGATGACGGCAAGCCGATCGAGCTGCAGATCCAGACCTGCGAAAACCGGGGCTGCTACGCCAGCGCCCCGATCCCGCCCGATCTGCTGGCCACCCTGAAATCGGGCAAGCAGTTGAACGTGTCGTTTCAAAACCTCGGCAAAGAAACCATCACCATTCCGATGCCGCTGACCGATTTTTCCGCCGCCTTCGACAAGATAAAATAATCGGAAATCCCTGTCTTATTGCCTTGCCATTTCGGCGGCGCCGATGCCGTCGCCGTCGAGCTTCTGGTCGTGGTGCATGACGACCGTCACCCGCAGCAATTTTCCGATGAACTCGAACGGCGCCTCGTAGTGCGACACCGGGCTGGAACGATCGCGCCCGATGTCGAGGCCGGACCACGAGATGAAATTGTGGAACCCAAGCTGGGTCTGCAGCGAGCCCACAGGTCGCCATCGATCAAGAGCATATAGGCGGAAACCCCGGTGCGGGAGCCCTTGGCCGGCGGCGTCTCACGCACCAGACGCTCGACATGCACGCCGAGCCGATGTGGCCCGGGGGTAATCTTGCGATCGGAGCTGACGATCTCGTGGCCGCCGCCGATATTGAGATCGTGAACCAGACGGCCGTCCTTGATGTAGAGGCTGTAGCCTGACGTGGCGTCGCCGTGCGCGATCAGCACACCCTCGGCTAGCGCATCGCCGATCTCGACATGCGCCTCGATAGCGTAACTGCGGCTGCGCACGTCAGGCGCGACGTACGGCTGCCTGCGCTCATGCATCCACTCCCTGTAACTGCGTCGGCGGTTGATCCGCGGTTGGCGCGCGCGCAGCCTGCGGTGCACCTCAGCCGGTGCCGAGATACGCCTTCTGCACCTGCGGATCTTCCGCAAGCGCCGCCGCGGTGCCGGACAAGACGCTTTTGCCGACCTGCAGCACGGTGGCAAAATCCGACACTTCCAGCGCGAGCTCGATCGATTGCTCGGCGAGCAGGATCGTCAACCCTTCCCGGTGCAGCCGCCCAAACGTCTCGTACATCGACTCGACGACCGTCGGCGCCAGCCCAAGCGACGGTTCATCCAGCATCAGTAGTTTCGGATCGCTCATCAGCGCCCGGCCGACCGCCAGCATCTGCCGCTCGCCGCCGGACATGGTGCCGGCGCGCTGGCTGCGCCGTTCCGCCAATTTTGGGAAGATTTCGTAGACCCGACCAAGCAGCGTCTTGACGCGCGCCTTGTCGTGCAGCGGGGTCGCCCCCAGCAGGAGATTATTCTCGACGCTTTGCTGCACGAACAGCCGCCAGCCTTCCGGCGATAGAGCGAGGCCTTTACGCACGATCGAAAACGCACTCTCGCCGCCGATCTCCTCACCCCGAAACCCGATCGAACCGGAATGTAGCGGGATCAGTCCGGCGATGGCGTTGAGAACCGTGGTCTTGCCGCCGCCATTGGAACCGAGCAGCGCAACCACTGAGCCCTCGGGCACATCGAGCGAAACATCGGATACCCCGATCAGGTCGCCATAGCGCACTTCCAGATGCTCGATCTTGAGCAGAGGCGCGGTCATGTCGCTGGTCCACCCATCAGCTCGATCGGCGTATGGCCGGCCGCGGCCTTGGCAGCACGGGTACCGAGATAGGCCGCGATCACCGCCGGGTTGCCGGTGACTTCGCGCGGGCTTCCGCGCGCGATCTCGCGGCCCTGGTGAAACACCACCACGCGGCTCGCCAGCGACATGATGACTTCCATGATGTGCTCGACGATCACCAGCGTAATGCCGGAACGATGGATGTCGCGCACGAGGTCGATGGCGAGCTGCACCTCGCGCAGGGTGAGGCCCGCCATGGCTTCATCGAGCAGCAGAACTTTTGGCTGGGTCGCCAGCGCGCGGGCGATTTCGAGCCGCTTGCGGCCCGGCGTTCCCAGCGATCGCGCCGGCGCATCGGCGAGCCTGCTCATGCCGACGCGCTCCAGCACGGCCCGCGCGCGCGTTTCGGCTTCCGTGCGATGGGAGGTGCGAAGAAACGCGCCGATCATCACGTTCTCCAGCACCGACATGCCTTCGAATGTCTGCGGCACCTGGAATGTGCGGGCGAGGCCGAGCCGCGCCCGCACCTCCGGCGACAAGTTGGTGATGTCATGGCCTTCGAACAAAACCTTGCCCGAGGTCGACATGAGATCGCCGGTCAGGCAGTTGAAGAAGGTAGATTTGCCGGCCCCGTTCGGTCCGATCAGGCCCAAAATGTCGCCCTGCTCCAGCGTCACGGACGCCGCGTCGACGGCCTTGAAGCTGCCGAAGGCCTTTGTCACATCGCGGGCTTCAAGGAGCACGGGTTGCTCCTTCCGCGACCGCAGTCTTCGCTGCCTTGTCGCTGATAGTCCAAATCCGCTTGATCAACGTCAGAATGCCGCCGGGCTGAAAGCGCGCGATCAGCACGATGATGGCGCCGTAGACGACGAACGTCAGCCCCGCGCCCTTGCCGCCGAGCAGGTTGTTGGAGATTTCCTCCAGCGGCACCAGGATCGCCGCCCCTACCAGCGGTCCGAACAACAGTCCGGCGCCGCCCAGCGCCGCCATGATCAGCATCTTCACCGAGATCAGGATGCCGAGGCCCGATTCCGGATCGACGAATCCGAACATCATCGCGTAGAGCGCACCGGCGACGCTAGTCAAGCCCGCGCTCAGCATGAAGGCAATCAGCTTGGTGCGGCTTGCGGGCGCGCCGAGCGAGCGAGCCGCGCGTTCGGAATCCTTGATGGCGCGCAGATAAAATCCCATCCGGCTGTTCGTCATCCACCAGGTGATGCCGAGCGTAATTAAAAGCACCGCAAGGAACAGATAGTAGTAAGGCAGCGCCGAGGTAAAGGAGAGGTCGAACACGTTTCGCGGCACCGTCGGACCGCTGAGGCCGACGGCCGCGCCGAGATAATCGGTGTTGGTAACGATGAGCCTGACGAGTTCGGCGACCGCGATCGTCGCCATGCTGAAATAATGACCGGACAAACGCAGCGTCGGCACGCCGATCACGGCGGCGATCAGCACGCTGACGACAATGCCAGCGGGAATTCCGACCAAAGGCGGCAGCGCGAAGTGCGCATAGGCGGCCATCGAGGCATAGGCGCCGCACCCAAAGAACACGACGTGTCCCACCGATACCTGGCCGGCATAGCCGCCAACGATATTCCAGGCTGAAGCCGCGATCGCGTAGAGCAGTATCAGCGCGCCGAGCCGCTGCTGGAACGGCGTCGAGAACAGCAGCGGATACGCGATCACCAGCGCGAGCGCCACGAAAGGCCACAGCAGGCGCCGCATCACATCTTGCCCATCAGGACTTGCCTATCAAGATTTGCCTATCAAGATTTGCCTATCAAGATTTGCCCATCAGGCCTTGCGGCCGGAACCAGAGGAAAGAGAGGAACAGGGAATACACCACGATGTCCTTGTAGATGGCGCCGATCAAATAGGCCGACAGGGATTCGATGACCCCGATCAGAAGTCCGGCCACCAGCGCGCCGGGCACGCTGCCGAATCCGCCGAGCGACACCGTGACGAAGGCGACGATGCCGAGTGTCTCGCCGACCGTCGGC
>JAQGKJ010000621.1 GCA_028290165.1 Bradyrhizobium sp.
AACCGGCCCCAGTTCGCGCGAGAACACGAGGCATCGATCAGTCTTCGTTTGCAGTGATCGATTCCATCAAGGACACCAGCTGACGTTGTACGGTCTGATCCTTGATCTTGCTGTAGGCCCGCAGCAATCTCAGGCTGAATGCACTGTCGAGAAACAACAGGCTTTCGACCTCCCGCGCCTTGCCGTCGCCGTCATAGAAGAATGTGACGGGAACATCGAGCGCAGTAGCGATTTGCTGGAGACGAGCGGCACCGACGCGGTTGACGCCCTTCTCGTATTTTTGAACCTGCTGAAAGCTGACGCCGAGTTTGTCACCGAGGTCCGCCTGAGAAATCCGCTGCTCGACACGCCGCAACCGGATTCGCTTTCCGAGTTCAATGTCCGGCTTGCCGGCACTGCGCTGTTTCATCTTCTTCGCTGCTGATCTGATCATTCTGGTTCTACCGTCCTTCGATCGAGGAGCCCCCGAATAATTGGGTCAGGGTTTCACCCTTATATACCCCTTTAAATTCGCTTGGCTGGATGAATTCGTCTCTAAACCACGGGTATTTTGCCGGATTGAAGGCTTCCCCAGCCCGTCGATCATGTGCCGTATCCCGGGGAATCCGGCCGGTGCCGGGATGACAGGACAGCCAGATATCGCAGGGACGGTGCAACTCGATCTCCAGAGGTATTATCTTCCCACCAAACGCACAGGTATAGGTCGGGAATACGCCGATTTCCAGCACGATGGGCGACCGCCCCGTAATTGGCGCCGCTCAGAGCTGGTCGCGCTGGGAATAGAAACAGGCTTTCGAAGGCCCCTTTGGCGGCGGCTTCGCGGCCTGCATCACCACCTGCCGGTGCTTGACCAGTTCGGCTGATGTCCTCGGGGACCCATAAGTCTCGAGGTATTTCGGGCTGGCGTGCTTGATAAACCTTGGCAGAATATCGCGCGATCCACAACCGTGACGGGTGGCGGGCCTCTGCGACGCTTCCGCCAGTCACGCGCTGGACGAGATCACGGCCGACGAAGTCCACGACGCCGTTTCGAAGATATCCGGACGTTATGGAGAGGTGCATGAACGCGCCAATTGGATCGCCTCAACGCTACCTCGCAAGCTCGGTAACGGAGCAAACGCTGGCGGCTAATTCAGAACAACGACAGCATTCGGTGCCTGCAACCCAGAGCAGTGCCGGGCTGCACTGATCGAGAGCCGCGACCGCGACACCTCGCTGTTGGTGTCGGTGGCCATTCTCGAGCTGCGGATGAAACTCAACCGGCTTGCGGATTCCGAATTGAAGGCGCTATGCGATGCCATGCTGCCCGATGAGGCGGCGGCGGAAGGTCGCAGGAGCCGACATCGCCGCAGGGCCCGGGCCGTCGACCTTTGCTGGAGCTGGTTAGATAGCAGCGCGGTCTTGCCGGCAACTGATTGCCGTTGCCAATCGCGCGGCCGGCACCGCGCGGGCCGCCGGCGATGCCGCATTGGTGATCGAGAAAACCCTCGCCCATAGCCTTGCCGTTCCGCTACATGAAGCCGACCAAGGCGGCAGATCGGGGCCGGCCGAGTCCTGCGGGTTACCCAAGGATGGCAACGACGGCATGATTCACGATGTTTCGATTCCCGCGGCGCTGATCGCCGGCCTGGTCAGCTTTCTGTCGCCCTGCGTACTGCCTTTGGTGCCGCCCTATCTGATCTACCTCACCGGCGCGACCATCGAACACGTCGCCAACGACGAGACGGCGGCGGCCTCCAGGCGCGCGGTGATGAGTTCGGCGGTGATGTTCGTGCTCGGCTTCTCCACCGTGTTCGTGGCGCTCGGCGCCAGTGCCTCCCTGATCGGAGGGCTGATCCGCGCCTGGTCGGGCGAGCTCGCGATCGTCGCCGGCATCGTCATCATCCTGATGGGCCTGCATTTCCTCGGACTGACGCGGATCGGCTTGCTGATGCGGGAAGGGCGGCTGCCGATCCCAAAACCGGTGGGGCTGTGGGGCGCCTATGGGATGGGGCTCGCCTGTGCGTTCGGCTGGACCCCCTGCATCGGCCCGATCCTGGCTGCGATCCTGTCGGTGGCGGCCGCCGAAGCGACCGTGACAAAAGGCGCGGTCCTGCTCGCGATCTATTCCGCCGGGCTCGGCATTCCGTTCCTGATCGCGGCCTTCATGGTCGAGCAGTTCTCCGCACTGTTTTCGCGGATGAAGCGGCATCTCGCCACCGTCGAGCGGGCAATGGGCGTGCTGATGATCGTCACCGGCATCGGCTTTCTCACCGGCGCCGTCTCCAACGTCAGCATCTGGCTGTTGGAGACGTTTCCAAGCCTGCAGAATTTCGGCTAGGCTTACCTGTATCACCTTGCTGAATCGTGTGATGGGTATCGCGGTGCTCCACCCATCCCACGGCTGGCGTTCCGTCAGCCGTCACATCACGGCCCGCCTTGCAGAATTTCGGCTAGCCCGCATCTTCCAGCGCGCAGGTCACCGTATAGACCACGCCGCGGGGCAGAAAATCGACGGTGGCTTCGCCGCCGAGCTGGTCGCGCGCGCTGCGCTCGATCAGCCGCGATCCGAAACCGCGCTGTACCGGGGCCGTGACATGCGGGCCGCCGGCTTCGGCCCAGATCAATCGCAGTTTCCGCTTGCCGCTTTCCTCGGCGACTTCCCAGTCCAGCGCGACGGTGCCGGTGTCGTTCGACAGCGCGCCGTATTTTGCGGCGTTGGTCGCGATCTCGTGCACGATCATCGACAGCACCACCGCAAGCCGCGGCGATAGCGGCACGTTCGGCCCTAACCTGCGTAGCCGCTCCGGATTGTTGAGCAGGTATGGTTGCAGCACGCGGTCGACCACGTCCTGCAGCGCGGAGCCCTGCCACTTCTCCTGGCTCAACAGATTGTGCGCCTCCGCCAGCGCGCCGAGCCGGCCCTCGAATTTCGCGCGTTCACTTCTGCTCGCGCTGCGAAAGGTCTGCGCCGCGATCGCCTGCAGGATCGCCAGCGTATTCTTGACGCGGTGATTGAGTTCTTCGATCAAAAGGTTATGCAGCATCTCGCCGCGGGCGATGGTGGTGGCCATCCGCACCGCAAAGGCAAGGCCGATCATCAGCAGTACGCCGCCGATCACGCTGGTGATTGCGAGGTCTCGCCAGAGCGGCCCGACCAGGGAGGTTTCCGCGATGCCGGCGGCGACAGTCCAGCCCGTCAGCGATGATCGTGCAAAGGTGGTGATCAGCGGGACAC
>JAQGKJ010000623.1 GCA_028290165.1 Bradyrhizobium sp.
ATCTCGTGGTCAATTGCCTCGGCGTGCTGCAGGACGGCCCCGGCAGCGATACACGCGACGTGCACCGCGATTTCGTCGAGCGGTTGCTGCGGGCGATCCGTGGCTGCGGCCGGGTTTTGTGATTGCGCCGTCGGCGTATGGCGGCAGCGCGATGCTGCGCGCGCTGGCCGCACTTCCACTCGATCTTCCCGCCAAGGAATCCGCGACGCCGTTTCAGCCGGTCGCGGTCGAGGACATCGCGGCGACGATCGGCTGGCTCGCCGGCCGCGAGGGCCACGACGAATCCGCCGATGCCGTGGCATGGGATCTGATGCAGCCGCAGCCGGTCACGCTGGGGAAGGTTATCGAGCAATTTCGAACCGCGTTCGGCACAACCGATATGCCGCGTATCGCGCTGCCCGGCTTCATGCTCGATCTCGGGGCAAAGCTCGGCGACCTCGCCAGCTGGCTGGGCTGGACGCCGCCGATGCGCACGACCGCGATCGCGGAATTACGGCGCGGCGTCAGCGGCGATCCGAAAGGCTGGATGCTCGCCACCGGCATCGTGCCGAAAACGCTGGCGCAAGCGGTGGGGCAGCGCGCCGCCACCATCCAGGACAAATGGTTTGCTCGGCTGTTCCTGATCAAGCCGCTGGTGATCGCCAGCCTCGCGGTGTTCTGGATCGCGTCGGGCTTTATCGCGCTGGTGATCTCCTTTGACGCGGCCGCCAAAATCCTGTCCTCGCACGGCTTTCCGCCGGCGCTGGTCGCGCCCTTTACGATCGGCACCAGCCTGATGGATATGGCGATCGGCATCCTGATCGCGTTCCGCCGCACCTGCGCCGCCGGATTGATGTTGGGCATCGCGGCCTCGCTCGGCTACATGTTGGGGACCGCGATGCTGACGCCGGATCTGTGGATCGAGCCGCTCGGCGCGCTGGTCAAGACGGGGCCTGCGATCGTCTTGATGCTGGTGGCGCTATTGACGCTGGATAACAGATGACCGAACCGCCCGCGAAACATTGGCCGGACGACGACGTGATACTTTACGACGGCGTCTGCGTGTTCTGCTCACGCTGGGTCCGCTTCGTGGCGAAGCGCGACACGCAGCGGCGGTTTCGCTTCACCGCGATCCAATCCGGCTACGGCGCGCGGCTGGCGCAGGCGTTCGGCATCAACCCTGATGACCCCGACACCAATGCCGTCATCCACGGCGGCAAGGTTTTCTTCAAATCCGACGCCGCGCTGACGGTGCTGTCTAGTCTGCCGGAATGGAAATGGGTGCGTGCGTTGCGCGCAATACCAAAACCGCTCCGCGACGCCGTCTACAACCTCGTCGCCCGCAACCGCTACCGGATCTTCGGGAAATATGAGGAGTGCTTTGTGCCGGATGCGGAGTTGAGGGCGAGGGTGATGGAGTGAGGGGAACGGCGTGCCGGCTATCTAAACGCTCAAAGCTGCTTTAAGTTGAAGTCGGCCGCGATGGCGAGCCATTGCAGGCTTAAGTTTTATGACCAAAGCAGTTTTTACGACGAAGGTAACGCCGGGCTACAATGATCTGCCTGAAGTTCGGTATCATTTCCCTCGCACGTATCTCAATCAAGCCAGGCAAGCCGTCGGTGATCATATCGTTTACTACGAGCCAAGACGGTCGAGCGTAGAGTTATCGAGCTTCGGCGGTCGGCAATCCTATTTTGGCGTGGCGCGCGTCACGGCGGTTGTTGCAGACGATGCGCTCGCAGATCACTACTACGCTCTTATTGATGACTACCTCGACTTTGATCGACCAGTGCCGTTCTCTGAAGGTAGCGAATATTATGAGAATGCACTGAAAAAGGCAGATGGAAGTACCAACAAGGGTGCATTTGGCCGAGCTGTGCGCCTTATCCCGGACGACGAGTTTGACCGAATATTGAAAAGCGGCTTCGCTCCCATTCTTGGTGAAAACCAACCATTCCAAGAAGTCACATTGCCCGGATACTCAGAGCCACCCACTCCATTTGAACGTCCGATCGTTGAAATGACTGTCTCCCGGCCGTTTCGGGAGCGATCGTTCATGCACAATGTGCGTGCGGCCTATTCAAATCGGTGCGCGATCACGGGACTACGTCTGATAAATGGAGGAGGTCGTCCCGAAGTTCAGGCGGCACACATTCAACCGGTCGCTTCGAAAGGGCCTGACTCCGTTCGCAACGGATTGGCCCTATCCGGCACCGTGCACTGGATGTTTGACCGAGGACTCATCTCGATTGGCGACGACTATAAAATCATTGTGGCTAAGAACCACGTCCCTGACGATGCCGCTCGTCTTTTGAATCGGAGTGGGATGATCAACTTACCTAAAGACCCAACCCACTATCCAAATTCATATTATTTGAAGTTTCACCGAGACGTAATTTTCAAAGGTTAGTGCCGAGCTTTATTTAGAGCAAGAACCGCCGCTGCTGCCTGTTCCCCACTATCCCTCGCCCCGTGCGCGGTGGAGAAAAAGTTCGGCGAGGTCGCTTCGCCGGCAAAGAATAAACGTCCATCAACCGGCGTCGCGAGCACGGCGCGCTTGCCCGCGTGGCCGGGGAGTGCGTGCGAATAGGAGCCTCGGGCGAAGGGGTCGTGAGCCCAGCGCGATTGCGCGAGCGGCTTTAGTTTGCGGCGGAAATCCGAGCCGAGCAGGGCCACGATCTCGTCGATCGCTTCGGCTGCCAGCGCGCCGTCGTCGGAATTTTCCAGCGCATGCGCAAAGCTGCCGCCGAAATAGCCTTCGATGCAGGGTTGGCCGAACGGGCGCAGATGGAAGCTGCCCATCGCGGTGCGCATGGTGGCGCCGCGCAGATTGCCGTCCTTCGGCAACGCGTCGGGCTCGTCCAGCGCCAGCATCACCTTGTCGGCTAATCCCAGCGGCAGGCCGCGCGCGGCGTCGACTTTTGCAGGCAGGGCCGGGTAAAAACGGATCGCCTCGTCTGCGATCAGGTTGGTCGGCACGGTGACGATCACTTGGCCGGCGGTCAGCGTGCCCTGCGATGTCTCGATGCGCACGCGCCTTCCGGAATGATCGATGCGCGTCACCTCGCAGTTGAACGCGAGCGGGCAGGGCGCGCCATAGGCGGCCATCAGCGCGCCATAGCCGCGCCGGATCCGCCAGTTGATCTCGCTGTCCTCGTAGGCCTCCATGTCCTGGATCGATTCCGCGTCGAGCTCGCAGCCGTTGACGTAAGTCGAGATCGCATCGATCATCGGATTCCAGCGATTGCCGGGCTCGAGACAGGTGCTGGCGGCGGCATCGCCGCCGCTGACGGCCAATTTCCGGGCAGCCTCCTCGGCGCGTTCGTAAAACGCGTCGATCGCCCGGATGAAGTCCGCGCGTTCCTTGATTGGAAAGCCGGCGTCAAAACTCTGCTCGCGCCAGGGCGGGCGGGTCCTGTCGATTTCGCAATTCAGTTGCCCGGCGATTTTGACGAACGAATTCCTGTCGGCCGAATGCAGCCAGCCGCAGCCGGCGTCGAAGATGATGCCGGGTGCGGCCATGATGGTGTGGCCGCGGCCGCCGACGCGCATCCGCGCCTCCAGCACGATCACCGAGAGCCCGGAGTTCTCCAGCGCGCGGGCCGCACCGAGGCCGGCGGCACCGGCGCCGATGACGGCGACATCGACTTCGGAGGGGAGGGACATGGGGTACGCATTTCTCCCTCGCCCCGTTCTTACGGGGAGAGGGTCGGGGTGAGGGGCCGCTATCCGCAAATGCAGAAGGTGAG
>JAQGKJ010000662.1 GCA_028290165.1 Bradyrhizobium sp.
AAAGCGCCGAAGCGTTCCGGCCGCGATGCACAGAGCTCAGCCAGTTTTTCGTTGTTCATTTTGACGATCGCCGCCGCGGTGTCGCGGTCCTTGCCGTTCCAGAACGGATTGATCGACAGCACCTCCATGTCGATCGCCTTCGCGTCCATCTCCTTGAGACGTTCTTCGATGACGATGAAATGCTCAGGCGCGCCCTTGACCTGCGGCAAGACCTTGTCGGCCCCGTCTCCCATCAGATTGATGGCCTCGTGAAAATAGCAGTGCGCGTGAGTGTCGACGGTGAGGACCCGCTTGCCGCCAACCTTGACCGGCAGGCGCGGTGGCTTCGGTTGGGCGTGAGCCGCACCCAGCATGCCGCAGCCACAAAACGCAATCCCTGTGGCGCCCGCGCTCTTCAAGAAGTTTCTACGGCTGGTCATTCGGTCCCTCACTTGATGGCTTTGGCGTTTCCATTGGACCGGTCGGTTGAAGCGCCGGTCTTTTCCCGATTTCTTCGCCGGGACACATTGCCAAGCCGGAAGCGAGAGGGCAATCATTCCCGACTGGGACGCGGCCGCTCATTCGGAAACGTGATCCAATTGGCCAGGGGGAAATTCGTAAATGCGCCTGATTAGTTCGTTTATCCCGGCGCTTGCGCTCCTTGCCAGTTGCAGTGCGGTCGCGCAGACGGCCTATCCCGACCGGCCGATCAAGATGATCGTGCCCTTGGCGGCAGCCAGCGCCGTCGACGTCGCCGCGCGGATCGTGACCCAGAAGATGGCCGATAATATGGGCCAGCAATTCGTCATCATGAACCAGCCCGGGGCGTCCGGGCTGATCGGGGCCGAGCAGGTCGCGAGAGCCGATCCGGACGGTTACACGATCGGCGGTTTCAACGACAGCATCATGACCATGGTGCCCAACCTGCAGTCCAAGATGCGCTGGGACATCCTGAAGGACTTTGAGCCGGTGTCGCTGGTTGCCACCGTGGAGTGGGGATTGATCGTCAACAACCAGACCCCCTACAAGACCGCGGCCGATCTGATCGCCGCGGCAAAGGTCGCACCCGGCAAGATCGATTATGGCTCGGGCGGTCCGGGCAGCCCGCAGCATCTGGCAATGGCGATGTTCGCCTCCGCCGCCGGCATATCGCTGATGCACGTGCCCTACAAGGGCGCCACGCAGGCTGCAACCGACGTCGCCGCCGGGCAGATACCGGTCGGCTTCCAGGGCCTCGGCACCGTCGCACCGCTGGTGCGCGGTGGTCAGGTCAGGCTGATCGGGGTGACGACGCAGAACCGGCTGCCGCAGTTTCCGGATGTGCCGACCGTTTCCGAATCGGGTCTGCCCGGGTTCTTCTTCAATTCCTGGTTCGCGATCATGGCGCCGGCCGGCACGCCGAAGGACATCATCACGAGGCTCAATGCCGAAGTTCGCAAGGCCGTCGGCGATCCCGAGATTCGGCGCAAGCTCGAGGAATTGGGTTTTGCGGTACGCGCCAGCTCGGCTGAGGAGCTGGGCGCCATGACCCGCGAACAGCTCGCCAAATATGCCCGCGTGATCAAGGAAATGGGTATCGCGAACGAATGAGACCGCTGGCTGCCGAACACGCCTAAAATTGTCGTCCAGTCATTCTCACCCCGAAAACCCCGACGTCAGGGATCGCTTGCCCGCGCCCCAGTGTCCGCAATAGACGACTTCAAATGCTTGTTCCGCCATGATCTTTCGCTAATCTAACGCCGATGGATGGAGGAAGCTGCGGGTGTCCTGTCAAGTCTGTCTATCGACCCTGAAGGCAGGCGACTTGTTTTGCTCGTCTTGCGGGGCAGTCGTCCCGGAACATGCTCCAAAGCCCAAGGTCGCGGAAGTTCGTGGCCGGATTGCTGGTGAGCGAAAGTACCTCACCGTCCTCTGTGCCGATCTGCAGCGCTCGACCGACCTGATCTCGGAACTGGACCCCGAGGAGGCAATTTCGCGGTTGGAGCCCGCGCTGATTGCGATGCGTACCGCGGTCCGGCGCAACCGCGGGATCGTCAGCAAGGAGGGAGGCGACGGGCTCATCGCGCTGTTTGGCGCGCCGCGCGCGGATGACAACCATGCCGTCATGGCCTGTCACGCGGCTGTCGAACTGGTTCGCCGTGTCAAGTTGCTGGAGGATCCCGCGCTTCGGGTCCGGGTTGGCGTTCACTCCGGTTATGTCGTGGCCCACGTCATCGAAGCCGATTTCTCCTCGATCTATGAAGCAGGGGGGCCGGCGGTCCACCTGGTCAAGCGGCTCGAGAATGCGGCGCAGGCCGGACAGATCGTGGTGTCGGAGTCCTGCCAGAACCTCTCCACGGGGCTCGTGACCTTCAATGCTTTGCCGCCGAAGCGGCTGGAGGGGTTTTCCGCACCCGTTCCCTGCCACGAGCTCATCGAGATCTCGGGCCTCACCCGCTGGCGGGCACGCTCGACCAAGGGGCTTTCCTCGTTTGTCGGCCGCGCGGAAGAGATCTCCCTGCTCGAACGGGCGGCGCGAGATGTAGGCACCTCCGGACAGATCATTGCGCTGGTAGGCACGTCGGGCATCGGAAAATCGCGAATGGCCCATGAGTTTGTCGGCGCGTTGCGGCAGAAGGACTGGCAGGTCCTGGAAGCGGAGGGCAATCCGCTAGAGCAGGCTGTGCCCTATGCTTTGCTGAAAAAGCTGCTGCAGAGCGCGCTGCAGGGGGGCAGCGTCGCGCCTGCAGATCAGGCCGGGTTGCCCGAGGATCCGGCGCCCGCGCAGTCAGATCTTTGGCCGGCCGCCCTTTGCTCCGTTCTCGACCAACCCGTCAACGACGCGCGCTGGCACGACCTCGAACCGTTGCTGCGACGGCGCGCGATTATCGATGCGGTACGCGACGCCGTCGGCAAGGTCGTGGCGAAGCGGCCGACGATCTTGCTGCTCGAGGACCTGCACTGGATCGACGGTCAAAGCGAGACCGTGGTCGAGGCGCTGACGTCGCTGACGGCGAGCCATCCGCTGCTGGTACTGTTGACATGGCGGACGGAAGATACGCCGGGATGGCTGGCGCGGCTCGACGTTCGCAGGATTTGGCTGCGGTCCCTCGATATCTCAGCGGCGAATGCGCTGCTGGACGATCTGCTTGGCACGGCGCCCGAACTGAACGATCTCAGGGCTCACATGCTTCGCCACACCGGCCAGGTTCCGCTGTTCATCGAGGAAGTCGCGCGGCAACTCATCACCCGTGGCGTGCTCAAGGTCGAGGCCGGCCGGTTTGCGATCAAAGCTCCCTGGGACACGCTGGAAATTCCCCCGACCGTGCAAGGGGTGATCGCGTCCCGGATCGATCGTTTGCCGAAGGAGGACAAGACCCTGCTCCAGCTCGCGTCCGTCGTCGGACCGCGCATTTCGCCGCGCCTGGTGGCGGCGGTCACCGGCATGCCCGCGGTCCAGCTGCAAAGCCGCCTTTGGTCGCTGGAAATTCTGGATTTTCTGGTCGAGTCGCAATGGCTCGCCGCCCCGGAATACGAATTTGCGCACGATCTGATTCGCGAGGTCGCCTATGATTCGATTCTTCGGCCGCAACGGGAAGAGTTGCACCGCCGGATCTTGACGGCTTTGGAAGCGAGCTCTCCGGGACGCGAGGAAGACGTTGCGGAAGCCCTTTGCCATCATGCGGTCAAGGCGCAGGACTGGGCGAGGGCGGACCAATACGGGCACATGGCGGCGAAAAAAGCATTCGCCCGATCGGCGTTTCGGGATGCAACGGGATACTTCGAGATTGCGATGGACGCGGTCGACAAGAAGCCGGCCTCGACCGCGCGTGAGCAACGGGCGATCGATCTGCGCATCGAGTCTCGGCTCGCATATGTTTCACTTGGGAGCATCGAGCGGTGGTTTGAGCTTGGTCGCGACGGGGAGGCGCGATCCGAGAAAATCGGCGATGAGGGCCGGCGGCTGGCGTCCATCGCGATCAGGGCGGCTGCCCTGAATTTCCACGGAACGCCTTATGAGGCGATCGTTGCCGGAGAGAAAGCGGTGAAGTTGGCGAACCGGTCGAATAACAAGACCTGGCTTGCATACGCGGAGTATGGACTGGGCCAATCCTATTTCCTCGCAGGCAGGTATCGCGATGCGGAGTTGATGCTCGGACAAGCGAGTGCGCGTCTTGCCGGCGCACCGGAAGAGGTGCCGCCGGGAACGACGGGTTCGAGCGTCCTTCTGCTCTGTCAGATGATGAAAGCCCTTGTCCATGCGTGGTTGGGCGAGTTCGATGAGTCCGAACGCTGTTCCGAACGGGCAAGCGATCTCGCTGAAAAGAATGACCGGCCTTACGATCTGATCGCGGCCGATTACGGTCATGGCGTCGTGCAGATGATGCGCGGCAATCTTGAGGAGGCGGAAGGCGCTCTCGATGAGGCCCTTCGCATTTCGCGCGAGAGCGAAGTCAGGCTGTTTCTGCCCCTCGTGATGTGCGCGCTTGGAAACCTCTATTCGCAACGGGGCCAGGCCGGCCGGGCGCGGGATATCCTGCTTCAGGCGAAGGATGAAGCCGAGGCGCTCGGTCATGAGACCAGCAAGGTGGCCGTGTCGGCGTATCTCGGCTCGGCCTATAGTCAGCTTGGGGATGTCAAGCACGGATTGTCCCTCGCGCGTGCCTCCCAGGCCGGCGCGAAGCAGAAGGGATACGGGGGTATCGAAGCGCTGGCAGCCTTTCACGAGGCCAACATCCTCGCGTCGCAGGGAGTGTCCATGGCGGAGGAGGCCATGGGGTGTTTGAAACGGACCGTCGAAATCGCGGACACGCTCGAAGCCCGGCCCTTGCTGGCCGCCGCCAAGGGGGTGCGGGCACGGATGCTGGCAGCTTCCGGTCGGAAAACAGAGGCGCAGGACGAACTCGTCCAGGCGATCGCCCTTTTCAACCAGTCCAAAATGACTGTACATCTAGAACGTGCTAAGGCAGCGCTCTCCAAGTTCCTGGATGTTTGAGATATTTCAACTGCGGCAATGATGGCCGCTTTTCATGGAGTAAAAAATGGGCGCTTTGGTCTATGGCGGAAAATTTGAAAAGCACATCAACGAATTATACAGCCCGAAAAATATCAAAAAAACCGCCGAGAAGTTCAAGCAATACGAGAAGGAGCATGGGGCTTACAAGTTCGGACAGCAATATACGAAAATGCTGGTTCCCAAGAAAGAGGACTGGAAGGACGAATCCGGCTCGACCGCGGGCCACACCAGGTGGGAAAAGCACTCCGGCGCCATCCCTGCGAAAATCCGCAACCACCTAACCAGGGTCATCAGGAAAAATCTCCGGTCCAAAAAGCCGCTGCCGATGGTCTTGAAGGTCGGTGAGAATGTCGATGCGTCCCACGATCTGCATGTCAAGACGTTCAGGCATAAGGGCAAGGCGCATATCGGCCTGCACATGCTTTGCCCCAATACGTCGTTAAGGAAATGAACGATTTCCGGAGCCGGCATATCGCCGGCTCCGCTTCTGGAGTTTTGACCGGCGTGGCTGAGGACAAGAAGGCAGACGCTCGCGGGTTCTCGAGCGGCAAGCAGGCGGTGCTGCGCAAGCACCCGATTTTCTGCGATCTTGAACCTGAGGCGCTCGACCAGCTCTGCCGCTACGCCAAGCACACCACGCTGAAGCGGGGAACCACGATCGTCTCCAGGGGCGATCCCGCCAACAGCTTGATCGCGGTGATCAGTGGTACGGTGAAGATCAGCGTTTCCTCCGCGGACGGCCGCACCGCGATTCTTAATCTCATCGGTCCCGGCGAGATTTTCGGGGAGGTCGCGGTGCTCGACGGGCAGGCGCGGACGGCGGATGCGACCGCAAACACCAATTGCGAGATTTACGTCATCGATCGCCGCGACTTCATCCCCTTTGTGAAAAGCCAGCCGGCGCTGGCGATGAAGTTCATCGAGCTGCTTTGCACGCGGCTGCGCTGGACCAGCGACCAGGTGGAAGAGGTCATCCTGCAGAACTTGCCGGGCCGGCTCGCCAGCGTTCTTCTGCGTCTGACCGAGAAACACAAGCTCGCGCCGGCAGGGCGGACGATCGCCATCACCCAGCAGGAAATCAGCGAGATGGTCGGCATGACCCGGGAAAGCATCAACAAGCAGTTGCGCGCCTGGGCAGCACGCAAGCTGGTTCGTCTCGAGCACGGTGCGATCGTCGTCTTGAATGCCGAGATGCTTCGCGAGCTCGCCGAAGCAGGCTCCGGAGACGAAGGCGAATAGCGCGCGTTGGCTCCAGCCACACTTCACAGATAGTTTATGTCAGCAGATGTGAAGCAATTCACAATGGTTTGGCGCGCCTTGAGTTAGTCACGCTGGTGCACATTCGCACGGTGGAGGCATCTATGCACGGCACGTTCGAGAAATCACGCGAAACCGTCAAGCGCATCTACCGGAACTGGGGCATCGGAATGTTTGCGTTACCGGTCCTCGTTGTCATCGCGCTGATCGGGCTCGTACAGACCCATTCGGACCCGTCCAGGTGGATGTCGGAAGCTTTGCAGACCGAGGTTTCGGGCGCCAACCACGGCCCAGACGTCGCCCCGCCGCAACTCGCGCACGCGCCCAGGGACATCCGGACCGTCAAGGCCTTTTGAGGCAGGCTCCCGTTTATCCGGAGGCGAGGTTGGCGCCGCGCTCGATCGTGAACTCGACGTCGACCAGTCCGCGCGAGTGGTTCATGTCCGATTGCGACATCAGAAGGGTGAGATCTTTGCCCTTCAGTGAAGCCAGCACCTCGGACAGCCGCTCGGACAGCGCCGGCGCGATGCCCTCGAACGGCTCATCAAGCAGCAGACATTTTGTGCCAATGCCGAGCGCGCGGCCAAGCGCGACCAGCTTCTGCTGGCCGCCGCTCAGCAATAGCGCCTTGCGATGGCGCATCTCGGCGAGTTCGCCGATCACGGCGTACACGAAGTCGAGCCGCGCCTTGTGGTCGAGGTGTTCGGCGACCCATAGCGGCAACAGGATGTTCTCCTCGACCGTCAGCTGAGGCACCAGGCAGCGATCTTCCGGCATGTAGCCGATGCCCAGCGCCGCCCGGGCATGCCGCGGACGCGCCGACAGATCCGCTCCTTCAAACCGGACCGCGCCGCGCGCCGGCTTGAGATGGCCCATGATCGAGCGCATCAGGGTGGTCTTGCCGGCGCCGTTGCGGCCGACCAGGCTCGCCATCGCGCCTCTTGTCACTTGCATCGAAAAGCCGCGCAGCGCCCGCATCGACTGGATCTCGACCACCAGATCGTCGATCTCGAGCAAGGGCGACGCGGCGTTCATCGCGCGCTCCCGGTGACATGGCGGCGCACTTCCGGATCGTTCAGTACGACATCGGGATTGCCGTCGGCCAGAATGCGGCCCTGGTAGAACGCCAGCACCCGGTCAGCATAACGGCTGACGATCTCCATGTCGTGTTCGACAAACACGATGGTCGCGGCATCCGGGGCAACGGCATGAATCACCCTGTCCATCGTTGAAAATTTCTCTTCCGCCGAAACGCCCGATGTTGGCTCGTCGAGCAGCAGCAGTTTCGGCCGGCGGACCAGCGCCATGGCAATGTC
This sequence comes from Bradyrhizobium sp., assembly GCA_028290165.1. Next base: position 7,549 of record JAQGKJ010000662.1, read on the forward strand.
GATCAGCTTGCGCA
>JAQGKJ010000687.1 GCA_028290165.1 Bradyrhizobium sp.
ATCGCGTGGCCTGCGGCCTCGCGGCCGTGGCGGGCCTGCAAGGCCGCGACCTGGTCCGGCGTCGAACTGCTGGCGATCAGGACCGGGCCTTCGTTGAGCCGTTCCCTCGCCCAGGCCAGCGCGCGCCGGGCTTCTTCCTTGCCGGCGACGATCTGGTCGGGATCGAGATGCAGCACGGCCATCCTCTTTTCTGCGTTGGCAATCTGTTGCAGCGTGGCCTGCGAACAGCTGCCGGCAAGGCATGCCGCCGGTCCGCCGACCGGCGCGTCAGCCGTCGTGCTCGGAGCATTTGAATTGACCCGGCGGGACGCGACCAGCGCGCGGGCGAGCCCGAGCCCGAGACCGGACGCACCGACGGAGACGCGATGATCCAGCGCCACCTTACCGATGGTTTCCAGATCGCGTTCGAAGACGGCATCCGCGATGGCTGCACCAATACCTTTCCGGGAAAGATCGGCGAGGCGCGCGCGGACGGCATCGGGCCCGCGCGCGATATCGGCGAGATCGATCAACCCGACCTTGGTCTTGCTCTGGCGCGCCAGCACCCGGACCAAATTGGAATCGTGCATCGGATTGAGCGGATGATCTTTGAGAGGGCTTTCGTTGAGCGGCACCGAGCCCACGAACAGATTGCCCTGATAGACGGTGCGGCCGGTTTCGGGAAACGCCGGCGTCACCAGCACGATGGCGTCGCCGGAATCGCCGCGCAGCGCATCCATGACCGGCCCGATATTGCCGGCGTCGGTGGAATCGAAGGTCGAGCAGATCTTGAACAGCACGTGACCGGCGCCCCGGCCGCGCAACCATTTTTCCGCGGCACGCGAGCGCGACACCGCCAGATTTGCCTCGATCGACCGGCTTTTGAGCGACACCACCACCGCATCGACTTCGGGCAGCTCAAGGTCGTCCGACGGCACGCCGATGGTCTGCACCGTGCGCAGGCCGGAGCGTGTGAGCGTATTGGCGAGATCGGACGCGCCGGTATAGTCGTCGGCGATGCAGCCCAGCGCCAGCGTCACGGCTTTGCTCCGACGTAGGGCTTGAACCAGACAAGGCCGTCGGTGGTCTTGCCGCGGGGGTTATATTCGCAGCCGACAAAACCGCGGTAGCCGAGCCGGTCCAGCTCATCGAACAGATACGGATAATTCAATTCCTCGCCGTCCGGCTCGTTGCGCGAGGGAATGCTCGCGATCTGGACGTGACCGACGATCGGCATCATTTCGCGAAGCCGCATGGTGACGTCGCCATGGATGATCTGGCAGTGATAGATGTCGAACTGAAGTTTCAGGTTGGGGACTTGAAGCTCGACGATCAAATCGCGCGCGAATCCAAAATCGTTGAGGAAATAGCCGGGCACGTTGCGCGGGTTGATCGGCTCGATCACCACATCGAGACCATGGGGCATCAGAAACTCGGCCGCCCATATCACCGATCGGCGAAACGCGGCTACCGCTTCCGGATTGCGGCGGTCGGCAATGCCCGCCATCAGATGCAGGCGCTTGACGCCGGTCGCCTGCGCATAGGGCAGCGCCGTCTGAACGCTCTTTTGCAGGTCGTCGAATCGATCCGGCAGCGCAGCAAATCCCTTTTCGCCCGCGTCCCAGTTGCCCGGCGGCAGGTTGAAGAGCGCCTGCGTCAGGCCGTTGCGGCGCAGCCGCTCGCCGATGGCTTCGGCCGGATGATCGTAGGGAAACAGGAATTCAACGGCGGTGAATCCCGCTTTCGCCGCCGCATCGAAGCGGTCGAGGAACGGCACTTCGTTGAACATCATGGAAAGATTGGCGGCGAAACGGGGCATCGACGGTCCTCTTGTTGGTTCGCTTCTATTTCTGCTCGCCGGGCAGTTTTGTGCCGGAGATGCGCCCGTATAGACGCGCCACCGAGGCATCGTCGTCGCGGCCCATGCCGGAGGCCGCCGCCATCAGAAACATCTGCAGCGCAGCTGATCCCAGCGGCGTGGGGAATTTCGCCCCGCGCGCCATGTCCTGGACGATGCCGAGGTCCTTGACAAAAATCTCCACCGCGCTGCGCGGTTTGTAATCGCCAGCGATCACATGCGGCATGCGGTTCTCGAACATCCAGGAATTGCCGGCAGAGGCCGTGATCACCTCATAGACTTTTTGCAGGTCGAGGCCTTGCTTGGCGGCGAATGTGATCGCCTCCGAGGCCGCGGCAATGTGCACTCCGGCGAGCAACTGGTTGACCATTTTGAACGCGGCGCCCAGGCCTGCGGCATCGCCGAGCTCATAGAGTTTTGCCGCCATGGCGTCGAGCGCAGGCCGCGCCTTGGCGAAGGCTGCAGCGCTGCCGGATGCAAGAATGGTAAGTTCGCCTTGCGCCGCGCGCTGCGCGCCGCCGGAGATCGGCGCGTCGAGATAATGCCGGCCGGTGCCTTCCAGTTGCTTTGCGAGCCGCTTTGCTACTTCCGGGTCCATGGTGGCGGAGGAAACGAACACGGCGTCCTTCGCCAGAGTTTCGACGACGCCATCCTTGCCGAACAGAATAGTTTCGGTCTGGGCGGCGTTGAGGACCACGCTGACGACGATACCGGCCCCCTGGGCGGCCTCCGCCGGCGTCTTGGCGCCTTTGCCGCC
>JAQGKJ010000692.1 GCA_028290165.1 Bradyrhizobium sp.
CCGTCAGCCAGGGCGGCAGCGGCAGCGAAAGCCCCGCCGGACCCCAGATCAGCCGCACGGCGTCGTTGAAGAATAAAATCAGCCCGAAGGTTGCCAGCACATGGTCGAGATGATCGCGGCCGTAAAAGTGCCGCAACGCCGCGAATTCCAGGGCGATTCCGAGCAGCAGCGTCGCCCCGAGCGCGAGCAGCACGCCGAACACGAAATTCCCGGTCCACATCACAAAAGTCGCCGCGAAGTAGGCGCCCATCATGTAGAGCGAGCCATGCGCCAGATTGACGAAGTCCATGATGCCGAACACCAGCGTCAGTCCCGCCGCCAGCAGAAACAGCAGCAGGCCGAACTGCAATCCGTTCAAAAATTGTTCGACGACAAGCAGCAAGGAGGCTCGAGGTCATTTCCCAGTTAATCAGGCATCCAACGGGCCTCATGGTTCGAGACGCGCGGCGTTGCCGCGCTCCTCACCACGAGGGTCTAGAAGACCTCATCCTGAGGAGCGGCGTCTTCGTCGCGTCTCGAAGGATGAAGGCCCCGGCTAAAAGTCATCGGGCTGCAAAACACGTGCCGACAGGAAAACAGCGGCAGCGCGCGAGCGCTACCGCCGTATTGATCAAAACCCGCAATCACTTCATCGGGCATTTGTCGTGGAAGCGATCCTGACTGTCCTTGACGATGGTGGCGACGGTTTTCAGCGCGAGCGCGCCGTCGGCATCCTTCACCACGTCCTGCAGATAGAAGTTCAGGATCGGGATGTGGTTGTTGCCGTATTTGAACGGGCCGCGCAGCGATTTGAAATTCGCCTTCTCCATCTCGGCCTTCATCTCGTCCTTCTTGCTGGTATCGCCCTTCACCGCGACCACGGCGCTGTTGATCAGTTGCGCCGCATCATAGGCTTGCGCGCCATAATAGGTCGGGCGCAGGTTGGGATATTTCTTGCGGTAGTCGGCGACGAATTTCTTGTTCTGATCGTTCGGCAGGTCGTTCACCCACTCCTGCGCGCCGGGAACGCCGAGCTCATTCTCCCTCTGCAATGGCAGCGACAACTCGTCGATGGTGAACGCCGTATAGAGCGGCATCTGCTCCTTGAGGCCGGCTTGCACATATTGGTTGAGGAATTGCACGCCGGCGGCACCCGGATAGAACACGAAGATCGATGCCGCACCGGATGCGCGCGCCTTGGAAAGCTCGGCGGAGAAGTCGAGCTGGGTCGGCCAAACCGTATATTCCTCGCCCTTGATCTCGCCCTTGAAAGTGCTCTTGACGCCCGCGAGCATATCCTTGCCGGCGGCGTAATTCGGGCCGATCAGGAACACCGACTTCACGCCCTTCTGGTTCATGTATTCGCCCATCGCCTGCGGGGTCTGGTCGTTCTGCCACGAGGTCGAGAACACGTAAGGCGAGCACAGCTCGCCTGCGACCTGTGACGGACCCGCATTGGCGATCACCAACATCGTCTTCGAATCCACGATCGGCTTGAGCGAGGCTAGCAGCACGTTCGACCAGATATAGCCGGCGATGAAGTCGACCTTGTCGGACAGGATCAGTTTTTCGGTCTTTTGCTTGCCGACGTCCGGCTTGAACGTGTCGTCCTCGTAGATCACCTCGACCGGCAGCCCACCCATCTTGCGGCCCATATGATCGAGCGCCAGCTCGAAAGAATTGCGCATGTCGTTGCCGATCACCGCGGTCGGGCCGCTGAAAGTCGAGACAAACCCGATCTTGATGGAATCTGCCGCCATCGCGGGGTTTGCCAGCGCCAGCGCCGTCGCGCCCGCGAGCCAGAATGCCGTTCTCATATTCGTTCCCTCCTCGTTATCTCGAATGTCCCGCCCGCCACGTGACCTGTTTTTCCGAGCAGCGCCCGCGCTCCGTTCCCGGTCCCCTTGTGTCAGGTGACGTGTTTTGTGCGCGAAATCGCTCGTTGGCGGCAAGCGCGAACCGCGGGCTCCCTCTTAGAACCTTCGGCTCATGCCCCAGCAGCCTGCACCATAGTTCGCAGCGGGCGCGGATGGCAAGAATTATAGTGCTGGTTTGGGGGCGACCATCAGCCGCTTCGTGGGATGGGTCCGTGGCCGGCGGCCCGCTCAGATCAGATATTCAGCACTCTCGATGATGTAGGGCGCGTGGCGGAAGTCGCGGATCTCAGCGACCTTGTCCGCAGACCACTGCAAGAGCACGAAATATGTTGGCCGCGAGCCCGGCTGGTCCGGATCGAACACCAGGATGGCCGGGCGTCCTTCCACCAGCCCCGGCACCAGGTGCCAGTCGGCGATCTTCGAATAATTCCCGAAATATCTGGAAACCTCGGCCTTGCCGTTCATGCGCGTCTTGTTGACGAGCTCGAGGCGCACATCGTCCGATATCATCGCGCGGATGGCGTCGAAGTCCCGGGCGTTGAAATGCGCGACATACCTGCCGAGGCGATCGCGCTCGGCCTCCGACATCTGCGGATGCGGCAGATCGTCCGGCTCTTCCGCCAGTTCGCGAAGCCGGGTCCGCCCGCGATGCAGCGCTGCCTTCACCGCCGGCAGGCTGAAATCCGTCGCATCACAGACTTCCTGCAAGGAGCAGCCGAGCACATCCATCAGGATCACGCTGGAGCGCTGGGCGAGCGGAAGCCGCATGAAGGTGCGCAGGCTGGTGCTTGCGATCTCGCGGCTTCCGACGGTGTCGGCCGGGTCGGCAATCATGTCCACCTCCTCGCCCGAGCGGAGCGCCTCCTGGCGATTGCGCCGGCGCAGAAAATCCAGCGCGGTGTTGTGCGCGATCCGGAACAGCCATCCCCTCGGGTTGCCGATGGCGCCGCTTGACGCATGCGCCTCCATTGCCTTGATCAGCGCATCCTGCAGCACGTCCTCGCCATCGACCACGGAACCCACCATGCGCGCGCAATAGCGGTGCAGCATCGGCCGCATCTCGGCGAGCAGGCCGGCAATGTCTGCGGTCGCGACCGCTGGATTTGAGACCTGCTCCATTCTGCTTCCGTCAAACGATGGCTATGGTTCGGCGAGCATCCGATAATTGCCGACAATGGTGACGCCACCGGGCTGCGGCGGCTCGATGCAACGCTCGCGAATTCCGCTCTGGAACGCCTTGAAAGCGTCCAATGCCGAAATGGTACTCCCGGAATCGGATTCGGTCTCGACGAAATGCACAAACGTATCGTCGTCGAGCCGCAGCGAAAGATAGCGCACGCCCGCCGGACTGGCGGCCTTCAATTCCGCAAACACGCCCGCGATCAACTCCGC
>JAQGKJ010000734.1 GCA_028290165.1 Bradyrhizobium sp.
GGCGCCGGCTTTGCCAACGTCCAGCCCAATTCGGGCAGCCCGATGAACCAGGCGGTGTTTCTGGCGCTGCTGCAGCCCGGCGACACCTTCATGGGCCTCGACCTCGCCGCCGGCGGCCATCTCACCCACGGTTCGCCCGTCAACATGTCCGGCAAGTGGTTCAAGGCCGCGCACTACACGGTGCGGCGCGAGGACCAGATCATCGACATGGACGAAGTGGCCAAGCAAGCCGAGCAGGTGCGGCCGAAGTTGATCATTGCCGGCGGTTCGGCCTATTCGCGGGCCTGGGACTTCAAGCGCTTCCGCGAGATCGCCGACAGCGTCGGCGCGTATTTGCTGGTCGACATGGCGCATTTCGCCGGCCTCGTCGCCGGTGGCGTCCACGCCTCGCCGGTGCCGTATGCGCACGTTACCACGACAACGACGCACAAGTCGCTGCGCGGCCCGCGCGGCGGCCTGATCCTCACCAATGACGAGGCGCTCGCCAAGAAACTGAACTCGGCGATCTTCCCGGGCCTGCAGGGCGGCCCGCTGATGCATGTGATCGCCGCAAAGGCGGTCGCGTTCGCCGAGGCGCTGCGTCCCGACTTCAAGATCTATGCGAAGAACGTGGTCGAGAACGCCAAGGCGCTGGCGGAGACGCTGCACGGCCACGGCCTCGATATCGTGTCCGGCGGCACCGACAACCATCTGATGCTGGTTGACCTCAGGCCGAAGGGCCTCAAGGGCAATGTCTCGGAAAAGGCGCTGGTTCGCGCCGCGATCACCTGCAACAAGAACGGCATTCCCTACGATCCGGAAAAGCCGTTCGTCACCTCGGGCCTTCGTCTCGGCACACCGGCGGCGACCACGCGCGGCTTCGGCGTCGCCGAATTCAAACAGGTTGGCGGCATGATCGCCGAAGTGCTCACTGCGCTTGCGCAATCGCCTGATGGCAAGGCGCCGCTGGTCGAAGCCGCCATCAAGGAACGCGTCAAGGCGCTCACCGATCGTTTTCCGATCTATCAGTAAGGTTTTGGCCGGATGCGTTGCCCAAGCTGCAACAGTCTCGATACCCAGGTGAAGGACTCGCGTCCGACGGAAGATTCCGCCGTGATTCGTCGGCGGCGGGTCTGCGTCGCCTGCAATTTCCGCTTCACCACCTTCGAGCGGGTGCAGCTGCGCGAACTCACGGTGATCAAGCGCAACGGTCGCCGGGTGCCGTTCGATCGCGATAAACTGGTGCGCTCGCTGCAGATCAGTTTGCGCAAGCGCCCGGTCGATCCCGAGCGGGTCGAAAAAATGGTTTCCGCGATCGTGCGCGAGCTTGAAAGCGGCGGCGAAGCGGAGATTTCGTCGGAAGCGATCGGCGAAATCGTGATGGAGCATCTGCGCCAGCTCGACGACGTCGCTTACGTGCGCTTTGCTTCGGTCTATCGCAATTTCCGCGAGGCCAAGGACTTCGAAGCCGTGCTTGGCGAACTCTCCGGCGACGACGACGCACGGCTCGCTTTGTTACGCAAATGATCTTCCGCATTCTGGAAGACCAGCTCGCGCAAAAATCGAAGGATTCGAAAGCCGCCGATCAGCGCTTCATGCAGCTGGCGCTGACGCTCGGCCGGCGCGGGCAGGGCCGCACCTGGCCCAATCCCGCCGTCGGCGCAATCGTGGTGAAAGACGGCGTCATTGTCGGCCGCGGCTGGACCCAGCCCGGAGGGCGACCCCACGCCGAACCGGTGGCGCTTGCGCGCGCCGGCGAGGCCGCGCGCGGCGCCACGCTCTATGTGACGCTCGAGCCATGTTCGCACGTCGGGAAGTCGCCGCCCTGCGCAGATGCCATCATCGCCGCCGGCATTGCCCGGGTGGTGTCGGCGATCGAGGATCCCAATCCGGAAGTTGCCGGGCGGGGGCACGCCAGGCTTCGCGCCGCCGGCATCGCAGTCGATATCGGATTGGGCGCGGCGGAGGCCGCGCACGATCACGCCGGACACTTCAGGCGCGTCCGCGACAAGCGCCCGCATGTGATCCTTAAACTCGCGGTATCCTCGGACGACAAGATTGCCGCTTACGGCCACAAGCCCGTATCGATCTCAGGCGAAGCAGCGAAAGCACGGGTGCATCTGTTGCGGGCGCAATGCGACGCCATCCTGGTCGGGATCGGCACGGTGCTGACGGACGATCCGCTTCTGACCTGCCGCCTGCCGGGCATGGCGGCGCGTTCGCCACTGCGGGTGGTGTTGGATCGGAGCTTGCGTATTCCCGGCACCAGCAGGCTCGTGCACTCCGCGCGCGAGACGCCGTTGTGGGTGATGACCTCGAACCTGTCGGAAGCGCACGCTGCCATGAAACTCGGCGCCGCCGGCGCGCAGGTGATGCGGGTCGCCACCACGACCGCGCCGCCGCCGGGGCTTGATCTCCTCGCCGTGCTGCATACGCTTGCCGAAAAGGGCATCACACGCCTTTTGGTGGAAGGCGGCGCGCGGGTGGCGTCATCTTTTGTGGTAGCCGGCCTCGTCGATGAAATCTGGCTGCTGCGCGGCCCCGATCCGGTCGGCGCCGACGGCGTCCCTGCGCTCGACGCATTGCCGCTGTCCGTCCTCACCTTCTCGTCCGCGTTCAAACGACGTGCTAGCGAGACGCTGCAAAAAGATACCCTTACCGTGTACGAGCGCGCTTGATGTTCACCGGCATTGTCACCGACATCGGCGAGATCGTCCGCCTGACGCCGACGGCGCAGGGGCAGTTGCATCGCCTGCGCATCGCCTGCCGCTACGATCGCTCGACCATTGCCGATGGCGCCTCGATCGCCTGCAACGGGGTCTGCCTCACGGCCGTTGCCTCCGGCGTCGAGGCTGGCAAGACTTGGTTCGATGTCGATGCCGCCGCCGAAACGCTTGGCATGACCACGGCGAAACACTGGACCACCGGCACAAAACTCAATCTCGAACGCGCGCTGAAAATCGGCGATGAACTCGGCGGCCACATCGTTGCCGGCCACGCCGACGGGATCGCCGCCATCGTCAGGCGCGAGGATTTGCCTGACATGGCGCGCTTCGAGCTCGCCACCACGCGCGAACTGGCGCGCTTTATCGCGCCAAAGGGCTCGGTGACGCTGGACGGCGTGTCGCTGACGGTGAATACGGTCGATGATGTCGCATTTTCGGTGCTGATCATTCCGCACACGCTCAATGTCACGACGCTTGGCGGCTGGCGCGCGGGCGGCGAAGTCAATCTCGAGGTCGATCTGATGGCGCGCTACGCCGCGCGGCTATCGGAAATGAAGTAGACGATTGCGATAATTCGTCATACGCGGGCTTGACCCGCGTATCCATCCTCTTAACAAGATGGATTGCCGGATCAAGTTCGGGAATGATGACGAAGGTGTTCAATGGCAGACGCGCGGCGCGCACAGTTGAAGGATCAAGCCGACATTTCCGGCGCGCGCGCGCTGATTGTCGAGGCGCGCTTCTATGACGATATCCAGGATGCGCTATTGGAAGGCGCGGTCGCCGAGCTGAAGGCCGCCGGCGTCACGCACGACGTGATCACGGTACCTGGCGCGCTGGAAATTCCGGCCGCGATCGCGATTGCGCTGGACGCCGCGGAAAAGAGCGGAAAACACTATGACGCGGCGATTGCGCTGGGTTGCGTGATCAGGGGCGACACCATCCATTTCGAAATCGTCTCGATGGAATCCTCGCGCGCACTGATGGATCTTGCGGTCGCAAAGCGATTCCCGCTCGGCAACGGCATCATCACCGTCAATACCGACGCGCAGGCCTGGGCGCGGGCGCGCCCCAGTGAACTCAACAAGGGCGGCGACGCCGCGCGCGCGGCGCTCGCGATGTTGCGGATCAAGCGCGGGCTGGCACGGACCTGATCATGGCAGAGAACAAAAATACCAAGCCAGCAAAGGGCCAGGAAAAAGGTAAAGACAAGAAGGCCAACCGGCGAGGTGCCGCGCGGCTTGCCGCCGTCCAGGCGCTCTATCAGATGGACATCGCGGGGGCCGGCATCAACGACATCTTTGCGGAGTTCGAAAGCCATTGGCTCGGAAACGAGGTTGAAGGCGACAAATATCTGCCGGCGGAAGCGGCCTTCTTCCGGGACGTCGTGTCCGGTGTGGTGCGCGACCAGGCAAAGCTCGATCCCTTGATCGACGAAGCGCTTTCAAAGGGCTGGCCCCTGAAGCGGATCGACGCCATTCTGCGCGCGGTATTGCGCGCTGGTTCCTACGAACTCGAGCATCGCAAGGACGTGCCGGGCCGCGTCGTGGTATCTGAATATGTCGATGTCGCGCATGCCTTTGTCGAGTCCGAGGAGACCGGCATGGTCAACGCGGTGCTCGACCAGATCGCCCGCCAGTTCCGCGCCGATGAGTTTTTGCGGAGGTAGGTAGATCGCGGCCAGGACAGCAATGGAGGTGGCCTACGTTGAAGCGGTACGCCAGCCACACATTCGTTTGTCATCATCCGCGAAAGCGGATGATCCAGTACGCCGCGGCGGTCGCATTTAATCATCGGCGCCCCGGCGTACTGGATTGCCCGGTCAAGTCGGGCGATGACAGTTGTGGGCCGCGCGATGACGGCTGTTGGGCGGATCGCGCATCATGACTAATCGCCAAAACAACCCATCCGGCGAAGACTCCCTGATCGCCCACTATTTCCGTCCGCTGGCGACCGACCCCGGCGCGTTCGATCTCGGCGATGACGCGGCGGTCCTGAAGGCGGATGCCGAGGACATCGTGGTGACCACCGACGCCATCGTCGAAGGCGTGCATTTCCTCGCAGACGATCCTCCCGACTCGGTCGCGCGCAAGGCACTGCGGGTGAATCTGTCCGATCTCGCGGCTAAAGGCGCTACGCCTGCGGGCTTTGTGCTGACGCTGGCGCTGCGGGCCGCGGACGATGCGTGGCTTGAACTGTTCGCGCGCGGGCTTGGCGAGGACGCGAAGCAATTCTGCTGTCCATTGCTCGGCGGCGATACCGTTTCGACGCCGGGTCCGCTGATGATCTCGATCGCGGCGTTCGGGCGCGTGCCGCCTGGCAAAATGGTCCATCGCAGCGGCGCGAAACCTGGCGATGTCCTCGTGGTGACAGGGACGATCGGCGACGCCGCGCTCGGCCTGAACATTCTGCGCGGCGGGGCGGTCGCGGCTGCGCTTGGCGTTGATGCCGCCGCAGGTGAGATGCTGGTCGGACGGTACCGCCTGCCGCGGCCGCGCAACGCGCTGGCGCAAGCGGTCCGCGAGCATGCGCATGCGGCGATGGATGTGTCCGACGGCCTCGCCGGAGATCTCGCAAAACTGTGCGCGGCGTCCGGGGTATCCGCGGTCATCGACGCGCCCGGCATTCCCTTGTCCGCGGCCGCCGCTTCCTTGTTCGTCCGCGGCAGGATTGGGATCGAGGCGCTCGTTTCCGGCGGCGACGATTACGAGATTTTATGCGCAATACCCGAGGATCGCTTCGAGGCGTTCGCGCGGGGAGCAGGGCTCGCCGGGGTGGCCGTGACCCCGATAGGCACCGTCATCGCCGGGGCGTCAGCGCCGAGGTTCTTGGACGGCGAGGGCAGGGAAATCGAGCTTAAGCGCCTGTCCTACAGCCATTTCTAGGATTGTTCCGAAAACCTTCCGTCTCCGCGCAAATACCTGCCGAATTCGACCATTTATGTCCTCGGCAGCGTTGCGCCGAGGATGCGATTTTGGCATGGTCCCGCCGATTTAAGGCCGCCCTTTTGGGCAGGGCAGGCCTTCTTTTTATGCGCCCGCCGCTCCCGCGGCGATAGGCGTGGGTTGAGAATCGAAATCTGAGGCAAATTCAATGACAGCATTATGGGTGATTGTGCTCTGCGGAGCGCTTTCCATCGTTTACGCCATCTGGGCGACGGCTTCCGTCTTGAAAGCGGACGCCGGCAATCCGCGGATGCAGGAAATCGCCGCCGCCGTGCGCGAAGGCGCGCAGGCCTATCTCAAGCGCCAGTACATGACCATCGGTCTGGTCGGCATCGTGATTTTCGCGCTGCTCGCCTATTTCCTCGGTACGCTGGTCGCGGTCGGCTTCCTGATCGGTGCAGTGCTGTCGGGCGCGGCCGGCTTCATCGGCATGAACGTGTCGGTCCGCGCCAATGTGCGCACCGCGCAGGCAGCGACCGTGTCGCTGGCCGGTGGACTTGAACTGGCCTTCAAGGCCGGTGCCATCACAGGCATGCTGGTCGCGGGTCTCGCGCTGCTCGGCGTCACCATCTATTTCGCCTATCTCACCCACTTCCTGGGCCTTGCCGCCAACAGCCGCACCGTGGTCGATGCGCTGGTGGCGCTTGGCTTCGGCGCTTCACTGATTTCGATCTTCGCCCGTCTCGGCGGCGGCATCTTCACCAAGGGCGCCGACGTCGGCGGCGATCTCGTCGGCAAGGTCGAGGCCGGCATTCCCGAAGACGATCCGCGCAACCCCGCCACCATCG
>JAQGKJ010000743.1 GCA_028290165.1 Bradyrhizobium sp.
CAGCCGAAACGCCACAAAAAACGCGTCCGCTACGGGACCCGCGCCAAGGATCGCCGCGAGCATGATGTCGCGCGCAAATCCGGTCAGCCGCGAAAGAAGCGTATAGCCGCCGACGGTGAAGATACGACCGAGCATGCGCCGCTTCTACAGCAAGCGGCGGCGCTTCAAAACGGCGAAATCAAGAAGAAAACGCGCCGCGCACAGCCTTGATGATCCGCTCCTGCGTCGGCTCGTCGAGATAGGCGTGCATCGGCAGGCTGATGACATCGCTGGACAGGCTTTCGCTTGCGGGCAGGCCGCCGTCGGCGACCGGGAAATCCCTGTATGCCGTCTGCTGATGCATCGATTTCGGATAGTAGATCGCGGTCGGAATGCCCTGCGCCTTCAGCGTGGCGGCGAAGCTTTCGCGATCGCAGCCCTTCGGCAGCCGGATGGTGTATTGCGCCCAGACCGAGGTGCAGCCGCTGGCGAGGCGCGGAACCGTCACGACGTTGCCGAGACCGCGGCCATAGCGCTCCGCGACTTTGTCGCGCGCAGCGATCTCGTCCTCGAAGATTTTCAGTTTCTCGAGCAGCACCGCGGCCTGCACGGTGTCGAGCCGTCCGGTCAACCCCAGGCGGACATTGTCGTATTTGTCCGAACCCTGGCCGTGAACGCGGACGCTGCGCAGCGTCGCTGCAAGCTCGGCATCGTCGGTGAAGATCGCGCCACCATCGCCTAAGCAGCCGAGCGGCTTTGCCGGGAAAAAGCTGGTCGCCGTCGCAAGGCCGAAGCTGCCGAGCCGGCGGCCCTTGTAGCTCGCGCCAAAGGCTTGCGCTGCGTCATCGAGCACGAACAGGCCCTCGGCTTTAGCGATTTCACCGATCGCGTCATGGTCGGCGCTTTGACCAAACAGGTCGACCGGGATCACCGCCCTCGGCTTGAGGCCGAATTTCCTGGCGGTCGCGATGCCGCGCTTGAGCGAATTGACGTCCATGTTGAAGGTTGCTTCGTCGACATCGACGAACACCGGCGTCGCGCCGGTCAGCGCCACGGCCTCGCCGGTCGCACAAAATGTAAAGGACGGACACAGCACCGCATCGCCGCGGCCGACACCCCTGGCCATCAGAACCATCAGCAGCGCATCCGTGCCGCTGGCACAGGTCACCACATGCTTTGCCCCGCCGAAAGCCGCAAGCGCAGCCTCGAGTTCGGCCACTTCCGGACCGTTGGTGAACTGACAATGCGCAAGCACGCGGGACACCGCCTCATCGACGGATTTGCCGAGCCGGCGGCGTTGCGCGGCAAGGTCGATGAAGGGCACGGGTTCCGGGCGCAGGTGCTGGTTCATGGAGCCTTGCAGGGATTGAGAACGGGACATCAGCGCGCGACTAGCCGACCACGCGCCGCGGACCCTTGCGCGCGGAAGCGGCTGCGGCGGCGGGCTTGGCGGGCGCCTCCAGGCAACGGGTCGCGATTTCGAGGCTGGCGACACCCTCGTCGCCGGTCACGGCCGGCACGCCGCCGGAGCGCACGGCATGAATGAACGAGATCAATTCGGCGCGCAGCGGCTCGTCATGACCGACGGGCAGATGCCGCATCGAATAGCTGCCGTCCGGCTTGAAGCCGAAGCACTCGGTGACCTGGCGGGTGAGAAGATCGCCCATCACATATTTGCCGCGCGTCGCGACGGTGACGTTGCGCGCCTTGAACGGCGTCAGCCAGTTGGTGTTGATATGCGCGAGCACGCCTGAGGCGGTGCGGAACTGCAGAAGCGCGATATCCTCGCGCTCGGCAACGGCGCTGGAGAGCTGCGGTTGCACCTCGACGATATCGGACTCGGTGAACCAGCGGATCAGATCGATGTCGTGCACGGCAAGGTCGATGACCACGCCGACGTTCGACATCCGCGGCGGAAACGGCCCGACGCGCGTGATTGCGATCGACAGAATATCTTCGCCCGATATCGCGTGCTTGATGGCGGCCACTGCCGGGTTGAAGCGTTCGACATGCCCCACCATCAGCGTCACGCCGGCGCGGCTGGCCGCGGCGACGATGTCCCGCCCCTCCTGGACCGTGGACGCGATCGGCTTTTCCACCAGCACGTGGATGTCACGCGCGATGCAGGAGAGCGCAATCTCGTGATGAAGATGCGTCGGCGCGGCGATCGTGACGGCGTCCACACCTTCCGCGATCAATTCGTCGAGGCTAGCGAAAGTGCGGCAGCCCGCCAATTCCGTCGCGCGCGCGCGGTGCGCCGGCAGCGGATCGACAACTCCGACCAGCGTCGTATGTGGCAGACCGGCCAACACCCGGGCATGATTGCTCCCCATCACGCCGGCGCCGACGACGCCGATGCGGAGTGTATCTTTCGCCCCGCCTTTCCCGCCCGATGCGGTCCCCCTGGAATTCATATCTTAAAACCCCGATCGTCTTTCGGCACCAACGTCCCCGTCGCTCTCCTAGCACGTCGTCACACATGTGGCGAATGCCGTGAGCGGATCCCGGACACGTTTTGAGTCAAAAAATTACACAGTCTTGCCATTTGCTTAGGCAGCGAACCCGGCCCAAAGGGCCGGGTTCCCCGCGAAACGAATCAGCTTTGGACTCAGGAGCGCTGATAATCGTCCTCGATGCGGATGATGTCATCCTCGCCGAGATAGCTGCCGGTCTGCACTTCGATCAGCTCCAGCGGAATCTTGCCGGGATTTTCCATCCGGTGGGTCGCGCCGATCGGAATGTAGATCGATTCGTTCTCGTGCACGATCTTGACGAGTTCATTGACGGTCACCCGCGCCGCGCCGCGGACCACGATCCAGTGCTCAGAACGATGGTGATGCTTTTGCAACGAGAGCCGGCCGCCCGGCTTCACGATGATGCGTTTGACCTGGTGTCGTTCGCCGATGTCGACCGATTGATATGAACCCCACGGTCGATGCGCCTTGAGATGCTCTTCCGTGATCTGGGGCGCGATCGTCTTTAATTTCGCGACCAGTCGCTTCAGGCCGTTGGCATCCTTCTCACCTGACACCAGCACGGCGTCCTGCGTCGCCACGACCACCAGATCGTCGACGCCTTCCAGCGCCACCAGCGCCTTGTCGGTCGACACGTTGCAGTTGCGGGAATCCTCGAACACGGCTGCGCCCTGCGCGGCATTGCCCTGGCTGTCCTTGTCCGACAGCTCCCACACCGCATGCCAGGAGCCGACATCGGACCAGCCGCACGCCACCGGCACCACCGCGGCGCGCGAGGTCTTTTCCATCACCGCATAGTCGATGGAGATGGCCTTTGCCGACCCGAAAGCCGCGGGCTCCAGCGTGACAAATCCGAGATCGCGCCCGGCCTTGACCACGGCATCGGTGACGGCCTGCACGCTTTCGGCATCGAGCTTGCGGTATTCATCGAGCAGAACCGAAGCGCGAAACATGAAGTTGCCGCTGTTCCAGAAATAGCCGGCCTTGATATATTCAGCGGCCTTTACCGGATCCGGCTTCTCGACGAATTTCGCCACGCTGCGGACCGCTCCGGAAACCGGCTCGCCAGGGCTGATATAGCCGTATTCGGTGGCCGGGCGCTCGGGCGCGACGCCGAAGGTCACGATGCGGCCGGCATTTGCTGCCACCAAACCCTGGCGGCAGGCGGCGACAAACGCACCGGTATCTCGGACGACGTGATCGGCGGCAAGCGCCAGAACGATCGCCTCGTTGTCGCGGATCTGCGCAAAGGCCGCGCCAGCTGCGATCGCCGGGCCGGAATCCCGCCGCATCGGTTCCAGCAGGACATCGGCCTCAAGCCCGATCTCGGCAAGCTGCTCCAGCACCATGAAACGATACGCGGTGTTGGTAATGACGATCGGCCGCTCGAACAGCGTCGCGTCCGACACCCGCAAAATCGTATCCTGGAACGTCGAGCGCGGCCCGAACAACGGCAGGAACTGTTTGGGGCGAACCTCGCGCGAGGCCGGCCACAGCCGCGTTCCGGCACCCCCGCACATGATCAGTGGAACAATTCGTCTGTCCATAAGCGCCTCATACCTTGTAATGATCGCGATACCACGCGACAAAACCGCGAATACCGACCTCAATGGATGTCTGCGGCCGTAAGCCGACGTCGCGCATCATATCGCCGACATCCGCA
>JAQGKJ010000650.1 GCA_028290165.1 Bradyrhizobium sp.
CCTCCATGGACATCAAAGCTATTCTCGCGGCACACGGGCGCGACCTCAGGCTCGACCTGTTTCGTGGGCTGGCGAACTGGTTCATATTCCTGGACCACATTCCCAACAATGTCGTGAACTGGATCACGGTTCGAAACTTCGGATTCAGCGGCGCCGCGGATATCTTCGTATTCATTGCCGGCTATGGCGCCTCGATTGTCTACGCAAGAATGGTGCTGGAACGCGGCTTCGTTGTCGGGGCGACGCGGATCTTCAAGCGTGCATGGCAACTCTACGTCGCTTACGTCGTATTGTTCGTGATCTACATCGTCACGATCACAAACGTCGCGGCACGATATGCAGTTCCGGACATCATCTACGAATTCAATGTCACCGGGCTGGTCGATCATCCGATCCGGACGTTGGCCCACGGGCTGTTCCTGGAATCCAGGGCGCTCAATCTGGACGTGCTGCAGCTCTACATCGTCTTGATGGCGTTCTTCCCGCCGGTGCTCTGGATGATGTTGCGCAAGCCGGACCTGATGATGGCCGGATCGATTGCGCTCTATCTTGCCGCGCGCGCGTCCGGGTGGACCCTGCCGTCCTTTCCCGACGGCAGCTGGTATTTCAACCCGTTTTGCTGGCAGCTGCTTTTTGTGTTCGGCGCCTGGCTCGCGCTCGGCGGGACAGCAAAATGCCGCTCGGTTCTCAGATTGCCGATGCTGCTCCATCTCGGGATCGCTTACCTGATCTTTGCGCTCGTGATGACGATGGCGGGACGTTTCCCGGAGTTCGGAAAGATGTTCCCGGCATGGCTGTTCGATGCCTTCAATCCCAACGACAGGATCAATCTCGCCCCGTACCGGATTTTGCATTTCATCGTCCTGGCATTCATCGTGACGCGATTTGTATCGAAGGACTGGCCGGGGCTGGAATGGCCAATCTTCGACCCACTCATCAAATGCGGCGAGCAATCGCTCGCCGTGTTTTGCATCGGGGTCTTCCTCTCGTTTGCCGGTCATTTCGCCCTGATGATAAGTTCGGGTTCCCTGCTGGCGCAAATTTTGGTGAGTGTCGGTGGCCTCGCCATCATGACCCTTGTCGCCTACTATCTCACTTGGTCCAGGCAACAGGATGAGCGACCGGAAATCCGGCATCGCATGGCATCGATCGATGCTCATTGATGAATTCGCGGCCTGAAACCCGATCGCAAAAGCAAATCCCGCGGGCCCACAACCGGCGGAACGGGGTATCGCTTAATCCGATCCGACGAAATCGGATATGGCCGCCTCTGCCATGATTTCGCCGTGCCAAATGATCGCGAAACAGGCAAAAGGCGGGAATGCACCCCAATAATGATCGTTTTCCGCTGAATTCCCGCTATGGTTTAAGCTATCAAGCTTGCCCCATACCGCGTATCGTGCGGCCGTCGGGCATGGCCGGTTTGCGGGGATCGGCAGTTCGCTATTATTTTTGATCCCGCGGAGACGACGTGATGGCTAAAGGTACTGTGAAGTGGTTCAACGCGACCAAGGGTTTTGGATTCATCCAGCCTTCCAGTGGCGGCAAGGACGTTTTTGTTCATATTTCGGCGGTCGAGAAAGCTGGCCTTTCCACGCTCAACGAGGGACAGACGGTCGAATACGAAGAAGTTGCCAATCGCGGCAAGACCTCGGCCGAGAACCTCAAGGTTTGACGCCAGGCGCGCGGTGACAGCGCACTCTCGGATCCAATCCGGGAGTGGAGCTTTCAACAAAATCTAAAAACACTGAAATGCGATCGGCGGCAGCGGACGGCCGTGCATTCGTGCGGGCGCAAAATGCGCGCGCTCAATCTTCCTTGACCCATTTTTCGACCGTCATGACATCCGGCGGCTGCGAAGAGCCGCGCGGCCACAGGTCCACGACCCATTCGACCTTGGTTGCGCGCTCGACCAGCACTGCGGTGTTGTGCGGTGTTTGCAGCACCAGCGCATTACCCCGATAATGCGGGTCACCCACCACATGAAATTTTAGAAGGCCCCATTCCTGCAGCACCAGCAGCAGGCTGGTGGTGTTGCGGGTGACGTCCCAGCAATCGTAATTGTGGCTGTCGTCGAAATAGCGGAAGTCGGCTTTCGCGACGCGCTTGTTGGTCCCGATCACCGGCCCCATGCGGCGGTCGATCCAGATCACGGCTTTCTGCACCGCCGCCCGCTCGGCTGCGGCCGATCCATGGCCCAAGCTGAGGATCTGCGTCAGGGCGTTGCGATCGCCGGGGCCGAAATCGAGGATCTCGCGGCGTCTGCAGACGAAGCCGTAGCAAACCGTCATGCGTTGCGCCGAGGGGGGAAAAATCGATACCGCACTGTACAGCGCCGCTTGCGGTGCGCTCAATTGGACCGCAGCCGCCGGCAACGGCGCCGCGATCAGGATCAAATCGATCAGAACCGTGGCAAGGCCGCCCACGGCCGGGGTTTTGGCTCTGCCAGGTCGTTCCCGCCTGCCCGTCAGCCCCATTCTTCGCCACGCTCGCAGCCAAAAAATCGCGCGAAAACTATCTCAGCGGTTTCGCGATGCCAAGACCGGCTGCATACAAGACCGGCTGCATGATAGAATGGGGAACCCAGGGCCTGCCATGAAGTCCGATCCGTCTCCCACCATTCCGCCATTTGAGGCGCCCTACGGGCCGGACGATGGCGTCATTGCAGCCCGGCTGCTTGAGACCGCAGCCTTGAGCGCGGAGCAGAATGCACGGATCGACCGCACCGCGACGCGCCTGATCGACGCCATACGCTCCGATGACGACCGGCTCGGCGGCGTCGAGGACATGCTTCGCGAGTTTGCGCTCTCCACCAAAGAGGGGCTGGCGCTGATGGTGCTGGCGGAAGCCCTGCTGCGTGTGCCGGATAGCCGCACCGCCGACCAGTTCATCGAGGACAAGCTCGGCCAGGGCGACTTCGTGCACCACGAGACGAAATCCAGCGCGTTCCTCGTCAACGCGTCGGCGTGGGCGCTCGGGATGTCGGCGCGCGTGATCCAGCCCGGGGAAACTCCGCAAGGCACCATCGGCCGGCTCGCCAAGCGCCTCGGCCTTCCCGCGGTCCGCGCCGCCACAAGGCAGGCGATGCGGCTGATGGGCAGCCATTTTGTCCTTGGCGAGACCATCGAGGCCGCATTGGCGCGCGCCCATTCGACAGGGCTTGCAACAGGCCTTGCGCGCTATTCCTTCGACATGCTCGGCGAAGGCGCGCGCACGGCAGGCGATGCGGAGCGCTATTTCAATTCCTACGGCAGCGCGATCGAAGCGATCGGCCGCACCGCAGATGCCCGGCCGCTGCCCGACCGGCCCGGCATCTCGGTAAAGCTCTCCGCGCTGCATCCACGTTTCGAGCCCTCAAGCCGTGAGGGGGTGATGGCGGAACTGGTTCCGCGGCTGATCGATCTGGCACGCCGCGCCAAAGCCTTTGACCTGAACTTCACAGTCGATGCCGAGGAAGCGGACCGGCTGGAACTGTCGCTGGAGGTCATCGCTGCCGCGCTCAGCGACGCATCGCTGAAAGGCTGGGACGGTTTTGGGCTTGCGATCCAGGCCTACCAGAAACGCGCCGACGCCGTGATCGATTATGTAGACCAGCTCGCGCGAGCGCTGGACCGCCGGCTGATGGTGCGCCTGGTCAAAGGTGCCTATTGGGACACCGAGATCAAGCGCGCGCAGGAGCGCGGGCTTTCCGACTATCCGGTGTTCACCCGCTAGGCGATGACCGACCTGAACTACATTGCCTGCGCGCAAAAATTGTTGGCGTTGCGGCCGAGGATTTTCCCGCAATTTGCGACCCATAACGCGCTGACGGTCGCGACCGTTCTCGAGCTTGCCGGTGATGAAGGCGGATTCGAGTTTCAGCGGCTGCATGGGATGGGGGAAGCGCTGTACGCACAATTGAGCGAAGATCGCCCCAAACTGGCCTATCGGACCTATGCGCCGGTCGGCAGTCACCGCGATCTCCTGGCCTATTTGGTGCGGCGCCTGCTCGAGAATGGCGCCAATTCGTCGTTCGTGGCGATCGCCGCCGACGACACGGTGCCGGTCAAAACGCTGCTGCGGCGCCCGGCTGATATTATCGGTGACCCTGAAAACGCCCGGCATCCGAACATCCCCATTCCCCGCGATCTCTACCGGCCGCAGCGGGAGAACTCACACGGCATCGAATTCGGCGAGCGCGCGGCGTTGAATGGACTGCTTGCCGCGGTCGCAGCGGAAACCGCGCCAGTCGCGGCAGCACCTCTCGTTGGCGGCCAGACGACGGAAGGCGCGGCGCGACCGATCGTCAGTCCGATCGACCAGACCACGCCGGTCGGCAGCGTCATCGACTCGACGCCGGAGCGCGCGAGCGAGGCCGTCGCGGCCGCGCGCGCGGGATTTTCGTCCTGGAGCCGGACGCCGGCCGAAGCGCGCGCGAAAATCCTGGAAAAAGCCGCAGACCTGCTAACGCTGCGCGCCGCCCATTTCATCGCCCTGCTGCAGCGCGAGGGCGGCAAGACGCTCGACGACGCGCTTTCGGAAGTCCGCGAGGCGATCGATTTCTGCCGCTACTACGCCGCGGAAGGCAGAAAACTGTTCGGCGAAGGCGAGACCATGCCGGGCCCGACCGGCGAGAGCAACGTGCTCAAGCTGCGCGGCCGCGGCGTCTTCGTCGCGATCTCGCCATGGAATTTTCCGCTGGCGATCTTTACCGGACAAGTCACGGCCGCCTTGATGGCGGGAGATACGGTGGTCGCAAAACCCGCCGAACAAACCCCACTGATTGCGGCAGACGCCATCCGCTTGCTGCACGAGGCCGGCGTGCCCGCCTCGGCGCTGCATCTGGCCCCCGGCGACGGCCATATCGGCGCGATGCTGACGGCGCATCCCGACATTGCCGGCGTTGTCTTCACCGGCTCGACCGAGGTCGCGCGTGCGATCAACCGCACACTGGCTGCCAAGGATGGCCCGATCGTGCCGCTGATTGCGGAGACCGGCGGCATCAATGCGATGATCGTGGATGCGACCGCCTTGCCCGAGCAAGTCGCCGACGACGTGGTGATGTCGGCATTTCGGTCCGCCGGCCAGCGCTGCTCGGCATTGCGGCTGCTGTTCGTGCAGGACGACGTCGCCGACCGCATGATCGAGATGATCGCGGGCGCCGCACGCGAGCTCAGGATTGGCGACCCGCGCGAACTGGCGACGCATGTCGGCCCGGTGATCGATGCCGAGGCGAAACAGCGGCTCGAGGGCCATATCGCGCGAATGAAAAAAGAGGCCCGCGTGCATTTCGAAAGCACCGCACCCGCCGGCAATTACGTGGCGCCGCATATTTTTGAACTGGCCGAAGCCGGTCAACTGACCGAGGAAGTATTCGGGCCCGTGCTGCACGTGGTGCGCTACCCGGCCGACGGGCTCGACCGCGTGCTGCAATCGATCGAGCGCTCCGGCTACGGGCTGACGCTCGGTATCCACTCCCGCATCGACGATACCACGGAAGCCGTGATCGACCGGCTGCAGGTCGGCAACATCTATGTCAACCGCAACATGATCGGGGCGGTGGTCGGCGTGCAGCCGTTCGGCGGCCAGGGATTGTCGGGCACGGGCCCCAAGGCCGGCGGGCCGCATTATCTCGCGCGGTTTGCGACCGAACAAACCGTGACGATCAACACGGCCGCCGCAGGCGGTAACGCCGCGCTGATGTCGGATACGGAGTAACCGGCTGCCCGCGGATTGCGCGAACCCATCGCGCTAAACCGTGATCGAGATCACAAACCAGATCGCCAGTTCTTGCGACTAACCTTCAGCATTCCGCTCGCGGGCTGCCAGAAGGAGCGAGCCATGGCCGACAATCGCGAAGCGATCATGTTCAAGAAGGTGCCGGACGGCTATGTGTTCCGGGCACCGAACCCCTGGGTATTCGGCCGCACCCGGTTCTATCTCGTCGACGAGGCCCTGAAGGCGCAACTGCTCGCGATCGTCACGGCGCGCAGCCAGGCCGTGTTCTGGATCGTGCTGGTGGCCGTGATCGGCGCCAGCACCGCCGTACAGGCTTTCGCCACCGGCCATGACAATCCGACGGCGAGCGATGTGGTCATCATGCTGGCGCTGCTCCCGCTCTGGCTTTATGCCGCCCTTCTGGTGTCCATCCGTCCGATGGCGCGCCGGCTGCAACCATTGCTGGCGGGTCTCGTGCCCACCGATCAGCGGATCACGGCCGCCGAGCTTCGCGCGGCGGTGCGCAAGACCGTATCCTTCGGGCACTACATCATGCTTGGCGTCAGCCAGGCGGTCATGTCCGCCGCCCTCATCTTACTGGCATTGCAAAAGACCAACGGCGGCCGCGTTTCGGTGTTTGAGGATGGCGGAGCGCTGGTTTCTGTGTTTGCCGCGGTTGTTTTCGTGGTTTCGTCGCTCTCCTTCCTGGTCGCGGCGCTGGACAGGGCCAGGCACAAGCAGGACGAGCCCGGGCCGGCGGCCAGGTCCTTCAAAGGTTTCCTTCTGCCGATATTCTGCCTCGTCGTTTCCATCGGATTGTTCGGCTTCGTGGTGACGAATGCCATGCAGAACAATGAGCGGAATCACAAGGCGGCGCTGATCCAGGGCCGGCTGGACAACCTGAAGGTCCGCATGGACGGATCGCTGATCCGCAGCCGGCAGGACAGCTTGAAACTGCGAGCCGCGGCCAACAGTGCCCACATCAGCGAATTGATCGCGAGACTCAACAACCCAACCGTCAAGTGCGAAACCTCTCCCGCTACCGACGATCCGGCCCGGCTTGAAAGCATCGCAACCTGCCGCGAACTCGCCCGCAAGGAGCAGGATGCCATTCTGGGTGAGCTAGCGACAACCACAAAGGAAAGTTGGGTCATCCAACAGGACAACGCGGCCCTCCAGAAGGAGGTCGGTGCCATCCGCGCGCAGGTCGATGCCGTCCAGGCGGAACTCAAGGCGATCCGCCGATAGCGCGGAATAGCCGGCAGTGACTGTCATCGCGAGCGGCGTAAGCGACGAAGCAATCCGCGGTTGCATCACCCCGCCAATATCGGTCAAATGCCCGAAATCTCTTCGATCGCGGCGACCTGCGATTCCATAACGCGGAATAACACCGGCAAAAATCACGGGGCAACCATGGAAGACGGCATTTTCGAAGGCCTCAAGGTTCTGGACTGCGCAAGTTTCATCGCAGCGCCCGCGGCCGCAACCGTGCTGTCGGATTTCGGCGCCAAGGTGATCAAGATCGAGCCGCCCGGCCACGGCGACCCCTACCGCAACCTGCCGAATTTGCCGGGATACCCCCACAGCCTGCATAATTTCGCGTGGATGCTGGACTCTCGCAACAAGCGCAGCCTCGCGCTCGACCTCAGCAAGACCGAAGGACAGGCGGTGCTGCATCGCCTGGTTGCCGAGGCCGACGTCTTCATCACCAATTTTCCGCCCGGAGTGCGCGAGAGGCTCGCCATGACCTATGCCGAGCTTGCACCTCTCAACGAGCGCCTGATTTATGCGTCGTTCACCGGCTATGGCGAGAAGGGCGAAGAAGCCAACAAGCCCGGCTTCGACAGCAACGCCTATTGGGCGCGCTCGGGCCTGATGGATCTGGTGCGCGCGGACGAGAACACCACGCCGGCGCGTTCGGTCGCCGGCATGGGCGACCACCCTTGCGCGATGGCGCTATACGGCGCGATCGTCACCGCGCTCTACAAGCGCGAACGCACCGGCAAGGGTTCGCATGTGAGCTCGAACCTGATGGCCAACGGCATCTGGGCCAACGGCATCCTCGCCCAGGCCAAACTGGTTGGCGCGAAATTCGGCGAGCGGCGTCCGCGCGAGCGCGCGCTGAACGCCGTGACCAATCACTACCGCTGCAAGGAC
>JAQGKJ010000802.1 GCA_028290165.1 Bradyrhizobium sp.
GATGCTTTGAATCTTCTCCCACGGAAATCCCATGCGATCGAGCACGCCGGGGCCGAAATTTTCCACCAGCACGTCGCAGCTCTTGATCAGCGCGGTCAGGACTTCCTTGCCCTTCGGGTTCTTGGTATCGAGCGTAATCGAGCGCTTGTTGTGGTTGAGCATGGTGAAATACAGGCTGTCGACGTTGGGTTTATCCTGCCACTGACCGCGCGTGATGTCGCCAACGCCGGGCCGCTCCACCTTGATCACGTCGGCGCCGAACCACGCCAGCAATTGCGTGCAGGTCGGGCCCGACTGGACGTGGGTGAAATCGAGAATGCGAACGCCCTTCAGCGCCTTTGTCATGGTCTTGCTCCGTATGCTCCTGCACGGGCAGGAATGAAATGGGGACGGGCGCCTGTCGCAATCCCGTCCGGGTGTGACCGACTATTTCTTGCGAAGTACGCTTTGCGGGTTGAGGTTGCCGATGCGGCCGCTCTCGGAGCCGGACGCCGGGTCGATCACCGCATTGATCAGGGTCGGCTTGCCGGAATCCATCGCCTCGTTCACGGCGCGTTTCAATTCATCCGGCGTGGTCGCATGGACACCGACGCCGCCGAACGCCTCCATCATCTTGTCGTAGCGGGAGTCCTTGACGAACACGGTGGTCGCAACATCTGGACCGCCGGTCGGATTGACGTCGGTGCCGCGATAGATGCCGTTATTGTTGAAGATGACGACACAGACCGGCAGGTTGTAGCGGCAGATGGTCTCGACCTCCATGCCGGAGAAACCAAAGGCGCTGTCGCCTTCGACCGCGAGCACGGGTTTGCCGGTTTCGATGGCGGCGGCGATGGCATAGCCCATGCCGATGCCCATGACGCCCCAGGTGCCGACGTCGAGCCGCTTGCGCGGCTTGTACATGTCGATGACGCCGCGCGCGAGATCGAGCGTGTTGGCGCCTTCATTGACGAGGATGGCGTCCGGCCGCTCCTTGACGATGGTCCTGAGCGCGCCCAGCGCGCCGTGGTAGTCCATCGGCGACTTGTTGTTCATCAGCCGGGGCGCCATCTTGGCGATGTTCTCTTCCCGCTTCGAGTTGACGGCGCCGACCCAGTCAGCCGGTGCGGCCGGCCAGTTGCTGCCCATGCCTTCGAGAAGCGCCGATACGCAGGAGCCGATATCGCCGACCACGGGAGCGGCGATCTCGATATTCGAGTCCATCTCCTTGGGCTCGATGTCGATCTGGATGAATTTCTTCGGCGCCTCGCCCCAGGTCTTGCCCTTGCCGTGTGACAACAGCCAGTTGAGACGCGCGCCGATCAGCATCACGACGTCGGCGTCCTTCAGGACCGTCGAGCGCGCGGCGCCCGCGCACTGCGGATGGGTGTCGGGCAACAGCCCCTTGGCCATGCTCATCGGCAGGAAGGGAATGCCGCTCTTCTCGATCAGCGCGCGGATATCGCCATCGGCCTGCGCGTAGGCTGCGCCCTTGCCGAGGATGATCAGCGGCCGCTTGGCGCCCTTCAGAACGTCGAGCGCGCGCTTGATCGAGGCAGGGGCGGGGATCTGGGCCGGCGCCGGATCGATCACCTTGACCAGCGATTTGGCGCCCGCATCCGCATTCATGACCTGGGAGAAGAGTTTGGCCGGCAGATCAAGATAGACGCCGCCCGGGCGTCCCGACACGGCGGCGCGGATCGCGCGCGCCAGGCCAATGCCAATGTCGGCGGCATGCAGCACGCGGAATGCCGCCTTGCACAGGGGTTTGGCGATCGCGAGCTGATCCATCTCTTCGTAGTCGCCCTGCTGCAGGTCGACGATCTCGCGCTCGGAGGAGCCCGAGATCAGGATCATCGGGAAGCAGTTGGTCGTGGCATTGGCAAGCGCCGTCAGGCCGTTGAGAAAGCCGGGCGCCGACACCGTCAGGCAGACGCCGGGCTTTTTGGTCAGGAAGCCGGCGATGGCCGCGGCATTGCCGGCGTTCTGCTCGTGGCGGAACGAGATCACGCGGATGCCCTCGGCCTGCGCCATGCGGCCGAAATCGGTGATGGGTATGCCGGGCACGCCGTAAATCGTGTTGAGGCCGTTGAGCTTGAGCGCATCGATGACGAGATGAAAGCCATCCGTCAGCACCTCGTGGGCGTCCGTCGCCTCGGTCTTGGTCGCGGTGTTCAGCATCGGCGTGGTCTCCCTGATCGTTTCTTGATGCGACGAGTTCGTCGTCTTCTAGTTCATTGCCCAGGTAAAAGGGCTGTTGGTTAAAACAGCTCTTGCCCGTGGGCTTCCACATAAGCGGCAAGGCCGAGCGTGTGATCGCGCGCGCGCTTTTCCGCCAATTCGGTGTCCCGCTCTTCGAGCGCCTCGATGATCGCGAGATGCTCGGGCAACGACCCCGCGATGCGGTCGACGCGTCCGATGGTCAGCTGCCGGTAGCCTCGAACGTGAAGCAGGATATCGTTGGTCATATCGACCAGCACCGGCGACTCGCTGAGCGCGATCAGCGCCTGGTGAAAGGCGATGTTGGCTTTCGAATATTCCTCGATGTGATCCTGCGGCTGGCGATCCTTGCCAAAATTCTTGAAGAAGTCGCGCAGCGCGGAAATGTCCTTTTTGCGCGCCGTGGTCGTGATCAGCCGGGCCGCCATGCTCTCGAGCGCGGCCCAGGCGCGGATCATGTCGACGATCTCGTTCTTGGTCCGCCGCACCACGACAATGCCGCGGCGTGGCACGGTCTTGACGAACCCGTCCTGCTCCAGCATCGCGATCGCTTCGCGGATCGGGGTCCGGCTG
>JAQGKJ010000811.1 GCA_028290165.1 Bradyrhizobium sp.
TGATGGTCGGCATCGGCTATTCCGCGGCCTCGACGGCTGCGATCTATCTCTTGATGCTGCTGGTGCTGCTGTTCCGGCCGCGCGGCCTGTTCGGCGAGCGCATCATGCGGTTCGAGTGAGGCGTTGAGATGGTGAAGCGCCTGCCCATTCCGCTGTTGATTGCCGCATTCGGGCTGTTGGTGCTGCCGCCGGTGCTGCTCGCGCTCGGCCTCACCATGACCTCGGCGACCGAAGTCGTCACTTACGCCATCGCCTGCATGGCGCTCAATATTCTGGTCGGGCATACCGGCCTCGTATCCTTCGGCCACGGCGCCTGGTTCGGACTTGCGGCCTATGCGGCGGCGCTGCTGCAGCGCAACTGGATGCAGGACTCATTTTTCGGCCCGGTCATTGCAGGCGTGCTGATCGTGGCACTGGCCGCCACCGCATTCGGATTCCTGATCTTACGGCGGCGCGGGGTGTATTTTTCGCTGCTGACGCTGGCGCTGTCGGCGATGCTGTATGCGGTGTCGTTTCGCTGGACCGAGGTCACCGGCGGCGAGAACGGGCTTGGCGGCATCACGCGGCCGACGCTATTGGGTTTCAATCTGGAATCCTCGACCGACTATTACTGGCTTGTCGCGCTGATCGCGTTTGCTGTGCTGATCCTGTTGTGGCGCTTCCATCACTCGACCGTCGGCAGCGTGCTGGTGGCGATCCGCGAGAACGAGCAGCGCGCGCGCTTTCTCGGCTATCCAACCAACCGCTACAAGCTGTTGGCCTTCGTGCTGTCGGCTTCGATTACCGGGCTTGCCGGCATCCTCCTGCTGTATCAGAACCGGATGACTTCGGCCGATCCGATCTCGGTCTCGTTCTCCGGCGATTTACTGGCGATGGTCGTGATCGGCGGCATGCGCAGCTTTTTGGGCCCCGCGCTCGGCGCGCTGTTTTTCATTCTGTTTCGCGAATTTCTGGGCATTTATACCGAGAACTGGCTGTTCTGGTTCGGCCTGGTGTTCGTGGCTTTCATCGTGTTCTCGCCGACCGGCCTGGTCGGCGTCGGCGAACGGCTGATCGCCCCGTTCCGCAAGAAGACGATGGAAGATGCCGCGATGTCGGCGCGCCGGATCGACGTGCTGCCGCTGCCGGAATTCTTGCGGCCCGAATCCCATGTCGATGGCGCGGTGCTATCGGCCCGCCACATCGTCAAGAGTTTTGGCGGCATCAGGGCGGTTCAGGGCATCGACATCTCGATTGCCGACCGCACCCTGCACGCGCTGATCGGCCCCAACGGCGCCGGCAAGACCACGGCGTTCAATCTGTTGTCCGGCATGTATCCGCCGGACGAGGGCACGGTGTCGCTCTTGGGCCAGCCGATCGCCGGACATACCCCGGAGGAGATCGCCAGCGCCGGCATCGGCCGCTCGTTCCAGATCACCAATCTGTTTCCGGCGCTCAGCGTGGCTGAAAACATCCGGCTTGCCGTGCAGGCGCGCCATCCCCGCCGCTTCGATCCCCTCACCAGCGCATCGTCGATCGAGGCAATCAATACCGAGACCGACGCGACGATACGCTATCTCGGCCTTGCCGGAATCGAGAAGGCGGAAGCGGGCATGCTGTCCTATGGCGGCCAGCGCCTGCTCGACATGGGGGTCGCACTCGCTACCTCCCCGCGCGTGCTGTTGCTCGACGAGCCGCTCGCGGGCCTTGCCGCGGCGGAACGCGAGCGAATCGGCGCCATCATCAAGCGCATCTCGGCCGACCTGCCGGTGCTCCTGGTCGAACACGACATCGACCGGGTGTTTCAGCTCGCCGATCAGGTCACCGTGATGAATGAAGGAAGGGTGCTGCTCGACGGCTCCGTTGAGGACGCGCGCGCCAGCACTGAGGTGCAGCAGATCTATATCGGCTCCGGCGCCACCGAAGTCGCCGCGCGGCCGCGCGAAACCGCCGCCCGCGTCAATGCGCTGCTGACGGCAGCCAATGTCAATACCTTCTACGGCAAGAGCCACATTCTCAACGATGTCAGTTTCAGCCTGCATGAAAACGAGATCATCGCGCTGTTGGGGCGCAACGGCGCCGGCAAGTCGACGCTCTTGAAGACGCTGATCGGGATCGCACCGGCATCACAGGGGTCGATCAGGCTGGCGGACAGCGAGTTGATCGGGCTTTCCTCCGCGGAGCATGCCCGCCTCGGCATCGGCTATGTGCCGCAGGGCCGCGGCCTGTTCGCCGGCATGAGCGTCGAACAGAATCTCGAGCTGGGCGCCTTGAAGCGGCAGACCGGCAACGGCGTGCACTGGACGCGGGAGCGCATCTACGAATATTTTCCGCGGATTGCCGAGCGGCTCGACAGCCCGGCGGATTATCTCTCCGGCGGCGAGCAACAAATGGTCGCGGTCGCCCGCGCGCTGTCCGGCGACGTGCGGGTATTGCTGCTCGACGAGCCCTTCGAGGGCCTCGCGCCGACCGTGGTGGAGCAATTGTTCGAAACCTTCGACCGCCTGCGCAAGGAAATCGCCATTATCATCGTCGATCATAATCTCGATCTGGCGCTGGCGCTGTCCGACGCCACGGTGGCGCTGGAGCGCGGCCAGGTGATTTACCAGGGCCCGTCAAAAGCCTTGCGCGACGATCTCGATCTGCGCCGCAAGGTGCTCTGGCTGTGAGACTTGAGCTTGATGAGAAAAGCAAATGACAAGCACTGAACGTAACGTCGCCATCGTCGGCACCGGGTTGATCGGACGGGCCTGGGCCGCGATCTTTGCCCGCGCCGGGTGGAACGTACGGCTGACCGATCCGCATGTCCCGACGCTGGCCGCGGCGCCCCGCCTGATCCGCGACGAATTGCATGCGCTGGCACGCCATGGGCTGGCTGCCGATCCCGATGGCGCCGTCGCTCGCGTCTCGGTGGCCGGGAGCCTGCGAGAGGCCTTGATGGACGTCGAGTTCGTCCAGGAAAATGGCCCGGAGAAGGTCGAAGAGAAGAAGATCATCTTTGCCGAACTCGACAAGCTTGCGCCGCCGGACGCGCTGCTGGTCTCCTCGACCTCCGCCATCGTCGCCTCGCGCTTCACCGAAACGCTGCCAGGCCGGGCGCGTTGCCTGGTCGGTCATCCCGTCAACCCGCCGCATCTGGTACCGCTGGTCGAACTGTGCGGCGCGCCGTGGACCGCGCCTGAGGCAATCGACCTGGCGCGGAAAATCTATCGCGAGATCGGACAGGTGCCGGTCACGGTCAACCGCGAGATCGCCGGTTTTGTCCTCAACCGGCTGCAGGGCGCGCTGTTGGCTGAAGCGTTTCGCCTCGTCGGCGAGGGTTTTATCTCGGCGGAGGATCTCGATCACACGATCAAGGACGGCCTCGGGCTGCGCTGGTCGTTCCTCGGTCCATTCGAGACCATCGAGCTCAATGCGCCCGGCGGCATTCCCGATTATTGCGCGCGCTATACCGGATTCTATAAGGAGCTGGCGTCGGCCGCCGCCGGGCCTGAAGTCTATCAAAGCCCGAATGTCGAGCGGGTGATTGCGGCGTGGCCGCATCAGCCGACGCCCGAACGCATTGCCGCGCTGACGCAGCGGCGCAACGAGCACCTCGCGGCGCTGGCCGCGCACAAGGCTGTCCAAAGCAACAAACCCTGAAGGTTCGATCCTCGCAAGAAAGAGAGCAAGAGCATGAGCCGTAAAGTCATCATCACCTGCGCCGTGACCGGCGCCATCCACACCCCCTCGATGTCGAAGGCGTTGCCGGTGACGCCGCAGGAAATCGCGGACGCCGCGGTCGACGCCGCCGAAGCCGGCGCCGCCATCGTGCATCTGCACGCGCGCAATCCAAAGACGGGTCAGCCCGATCAAAGCCCCGAAGCCTTCGCGCCGTTCCTGAAAATCATAAAGCAGCGCTCGAACTGCGTGATTAATCTCACCACCGGCGGCGCGCCGACCATGACGGTGGACGAGCGCGTCCGGCCCGCCGCGGTCTACAAGCCGGAAGTCGCTTCGCTCAACATGGGGTCGATGAATTTTGCGTTCTTCGGCATGCTCAATCGATTCAAGAAATTCGATCACGACTGGGAGCTCAAGCACCTGCAGAACAAGGACATCGTGTTCCGCAACACCTTTGCCGACATCGAATATGTATTGAAGACGCTGTCGGACACCGGTACGCGATTCGAATTCGAATGCTACGACACCGCGCATCTCTATAACCTG
>JAQGKJ010000813.1 GCA_028290165.1 Bradyrhizobium sp.
AGGCTCGGACACCGAGCTCAGCATATGCGCGGCGCCGAAGCTGCCGGCCGCACGCGCGACGCTGGCGCCGGCGCCGGGATCGAACATCTCGAGCGCGCCGACCGGCGCCAGCACCACCGGCAAGCGCAATTTACGGCCCAGCACCTCGACGGAGGCGTCGACATGAGCGACATTGCGCAGCACGCGCGGCCGGAATGCGATTTCGTCGAGCGCCATGCGGTTGCGGCGTAATGTGGTCTCGGTCTCGGCGGCGCCGACGATGTAGTCCCAGGCGTTCTGGTTGAGGTTGGCCCGCGCCTTCGCTACCAGCTCGTGCAGGTTCTGGAACTCTTCGCCGCTGGCGCCGAGTTCGATGGCCGGCGGTTGGATGCGGGTCGCCTCGTTCATGGTATACTCTCCCCAGTTATGCGTGACGGCTTTTGTCTTTCGCGTATCGCTTCCTGGGCTCTCGCGCCATCCCGAAAATGCCATGGCTGGTATCGGCGGGGCGGGAACGAAATAATCGGTCGATATCGGCTGGCTGCCGGATACCAGGAACGAGAAGGCCAGCGGGCGCTGGCCGGTTGCGACCGGCATGACGATCTCGCAGGCCGCTAGTCCGCGGCGGCTTGGATCGAAAGAAAGGATCTCATCTCCTCCAGGAAACGTGGAAATGCAGGCTCGCTTTCCAGAATCAAATGATTTTGGCTCTCAAGCGGAACGAAACGGGCGCCCGGGATGCCGGCTGCCATCCGCCTGCCTGCTTCAAAGGGGACTCTGGCGTCCTGGCGGGAGTGCATGACAAGCGTTGGCACCTTGACCTGCGGCAGCAGCGAGCTCACGTCTGTTTCGCCATTGGCGGCAAGATTGCGGACGGCATCGGCGGGAGAAGTCGAGATTCGCTGCAGCTCATTGAACCAGTCGGCCTGTTCCTTGGTGCCGCCCGGAATGAATTGCGATGTGAACAATTGTCGAAACGCCGGATTTTCCTGACCCCAGCCAACGCGCATCAGCGTGAGCATGGCTTCGCCCGCCTCTTTCTCCGCCTCGGTCCGGGCGCGTTTTTTCCAGCCGACGGCATAGCCTCCGAACAGCACCAGACGTGAAACGCGTTCGGGATGCCGGACGGCATAGGCGATCGCAACGGCGCAGCCTTGCGATATGCCCAATAGCGCGAAGCGCTCGATACCAGCGGCATCAACCACCGTTTCGAGATCGCCGACAAAATTCTCAAAACTGACGTCCTCGACTTCGCGATCCGACAGTCCGTTGCCGCGAGCGTCGTAGCGGATGAAGGTGTGATCGCGCGACAATTCCCGGTAGAGATGCCGCCAGATCGGACTTTCGAAATCAAATTCGAGGTGGGTCATCCAGTTGCCGGGTTTGACGATCGGAAAACCTTGACCCATCCGGGAATAGGCCAGCTGCACGCCGTCCCTGGTTTGGCAGAAGTGGATTTCCTGTTCGTACGGATCGTCCCTCCCGGCCTCTGCCTTTTTTTCAGCCGACGCCCAGTCGGCGCTTTCCGGAATGGCGACAATGTCTCTGGCGGTAAGCCCGAACACCCCGACCGCGCGCGCGATGTTCTTCACGGCTTGCTCGCCAAGATCGGCGAAAGCCAGCGAAAGCTTGTCTCTGATCTCGTCGTTTGCCGCCCTGGAAATACAAATGCCGCCGGGCTCGCAAAGCGACTCCAGCCGCGCTGCGATATTGACACCGTCGCCGAAGATATCGTCGCCATCGATGATGATATCGCCGACGTTGACGCCGATACGGAAGATGATCTGCTTGTTTTGCGGAATTCCGGCGTTGCGCCTGACCATGCTGCGCTGGACGTTGACCGCGCAACCGACGGCATCGACCACGCTGGCAAATTCCACCAGCATGCCGTCACCGGTGGTTTTGACGATGCGGCCCCGATGTTCCGCGATGGCTGGATCGACCAGTTCGCGACGGTGCGCCTTGAGGGATGTAAGCGTTCCCATCTCGTCGCCGCCCATCAGGCGGCTGTAGCCTACCACGTCCGCGGCCAATATCGCCGCGAGCCGACGCTGCATTGCTTTCTCCCATCGCCGTGTCGCCAACGTGATATTTGCCTGCGATCGGTCGCCGCCACAAGCCCGGTGGGCGAATGCTTATGCTCTCACCCAGGGATGCGTGACGGGTTTTGGCTTGCGGGTATCGCCTCCTGGCCCCTCGCGCCATCCCGAAAATGCTATGGCTGGTATCAGCGGGAAGCGAGGATGCCAGGAGCAGCGCAAGACTTGTTTGTGCTTGCCCCCGCGCAAAATTGAAAGGAGCGAATTCGATGCCGTCCACACACATTGCGGCGCTGCGTGCGCTGCTGGAGCGGGAAAAAGGCGTGCTGCTGCCGGGCGCTCCGAACGCGCTGGCGGCGCGGATCATCGCCGATCTCGGCTTCAAGGCGATCTATCTGACGGGCGCGGGGCTGACCAATATGCACCTCGGCCTGCCGGATCTCGGTTTCATGGATCGCAGTCAGGTCGCCGAGCACACCATGGCCATTCGAGGCGTGGTGGAGCTGCCGTTGATCGTCGATGCCGACACCGGCTTCGGCAACGCCATCAACGTCACCCATACGGTGCGCACCCTCGAGCAGGCCGGCGCTAGCGCCATCCAGCTTGAGGATCAGCACGCGCCCAAGCGCTGCGGTCATTTCAGCGGCAAGGAGTTGATCCTGCCTGAGGAGATGGTCAACAAGGTGCGCGCCGCCGTCGACGCGCGGCGTGACGGTCTCGTGATCATCGCCCGGACCGACGCCTGCGCGGTCGAGGGGTTCGAAGCCGCCATCGACCGGGCCAGCCGCTATATCGAAGCCGGCGCCGATGTGACCTTCGTCGAGGCGCCTGAAAGCCTTGCCGACCTCAGGCAGGTGCCGAGGCGCCTGGCCGCGCCGCAGATGCTGAACATGGTGCTCGGAGGCAGGACCCCGATCGTGGACGATAGAGCCGCCGCCGAGATGGGTTTTAGTCTCGTGCTTTACGCCAACGCCGCGCTGCAAGGCGCCATCCATGGCATGCAGACCACGCTGAAGGCGTTGCGTGACAACGGCGTGCTCGACGAAGCGTCGGTCGCGTCCTTTGCCGAACGGCAGCGGCTGGTCGGCAAACCGGCCTTTGACGCGATGGAGGCCCGGTACGCAACAGCTTCAGGGACATCGCCAAGTGGTCACGGCCACTGACCGCTCGCCAGCTATTCGTCAGTCGTTCAAACGGTCGTTGTTGATGATCTGCTGCTGCTGGTTAAACTGATCGGTGTTCATCTGCTGGATGTCGTTCTGTTGCTGCTGATTGATCATCTGCTGGATATTGTCCTGGTCGCGCTGCCGTTGAACCCAACCATCGTTCGACGAATTGTCGATCGGTGGAGTGTTGTCGATGCTGGTATCGCGCAGATGGGCTGACGGCGGATCGGGGATGACGTGGTCGAAAACCCAGCCGCGGGCGAGCATGCATTGTTCGAACGGTGCCCCGGCTGTGAACATGTTGCGCAACGCGCCGCATCTGCGGCCGTCGGCGCGCTTGGCGATCGTGGCCGTTCGGCCGCAACGTATCCCTGAACACCCAGGTATCGGCGTGGGCCGCATTCAGGATGTCGCCGAGGATCAGTAACGTGCCCATGATCGTGCGTTTCATCTGAGCTCTCCATATCGCGCTGGCATTGTGCCGGCGATGATGGGTCACCCCCGAGAACCCCTCCGGTTCGAACGCCGTTGATTACAAAATGGACATCAACCCCGTGTGATTCCGGCTTTGCCCGGGCCGTGGAGCACGTATATCTTGGCGCTACCGACAAGTCCGCCGGCGCGGCCGGGAATCACGACCGCCGACGCCGAACCAGGAATCAACGATGTCCGGGATGTTGCTGTTTTCACCGCTGGCGATCCGGGGCGTCGAGCTGCGCAACCGCATCGTGGTGCCACCGATGCACCAGTATTCCGCAGTGAAGGGATTCCCGACCGACTGGCATCTGATGAATGCGGGAAAATTCGCAGCCGGCGGCGCGGGCCTGGTCGTCGTCGAATCGACCAAGGTCGAGCGGCGCGGCTGCGGCACCGTCGGCGATCTCGGCATCTGGGACGACGCCTTCGTCGAGCCGCTCAGCCGGCTGGTCAAATTCATCAAGCAGCAGAACTCGGTTGCCGGAATCCAGCTCGGCCATTCCGGCCGCAAGGCGCGCGCGAGGCGCCCGTGGGAGGGCGACGGGCCGCTGCCGCGCAACGCCGAGATCGACGATTGGGAGGCGTGGACGCCGGTGGCGCCGAGCGCAATTGCCCACAGCGAAAAATGGCCGGTGCCGCAGGCGCTCGAGCGTCACGAAGTGAAAGACCTCGTGCAGGCCTGGGGCAACGCGGCGCGGCGGGCGCAACAGGCAGGTTTCGACGTGCTTGAGCTGCACGGCGCGCATGGTTATCTCGTGCACCAGTTTCTCTCGGAGCGATCCAACCAGCGCACCGACGAATATGGCGGCTCCGAACCAAACCGGATGCGCTTCATCACCGAGATCGCGGAAGCGGTGCGCGCGCACTGGCCCGACGACAAGCCGCTATTCGTGCGGCTGTCGGTCGAGGACAATGCCGGGTGGGGACCGGAACAGAGCGCGCGGCTGGCAAAGATTCTTAAAGCCAAGGGTGTCGACGTGATCGACTGCTCGTCGGGTGGCATCACCGAAGCGGCGCCGATCCTGGGTAAAGAGATAAAATACAATTATCAGGTGCCGCTATCCGAATATATCCGCCGCCACGCCGACATCATGACCATGGCGGTCGGCCTGATCATTCATGGCGATCAGGCCGAGCAGATCCTGCAGGACGGACAGGCCGATCTGATCGCGGTCGGGCGCGAGATCCTCAATAATCCGAACTGGCCGATGGACGCAGCCCTGAAACTGGGGGTGGAGGGTCCGTTCCGTAACGTCCCGCCGCAGTTTGGCTATTGGCTTGGAACCCGCGCCAAACGCGGTTTCGGCACGATGCCTTCGACGTGGCAAAACGGCCTCAATGAAACCCGAAAGGTATTGTGATTTGCCTGATTGAATCGGCAAGAGCAAAACGCCCGGCCTATGGGCCGGTAACAACTGACAGCGAGAAGGTTCGCCAAATATGCGCAAAAATGCCCTGTTTTTCCTCGGTGCCGCGTCAGGTATCTGCCTAACCCTTCTTGTGACGGGACCTCAGGGGGCGCAATGGATCGCCGCGGCCCGGGCGGCCGCCGGTGGCGACACCTATTCGCAGCTCAATTTGTTTGGCGAGGTGTTCGAGCGGGTCAGGAGCGACTACGTCGAAAAGCCCGACGACTCCAAGCTGGTCGAGGGGGCGATCAACGGCATGGTCACTTCGCTCGACCCGCACTCGCGCTACATGAATGAGAAGGCCTGGCGTGAGATGCAGGAGACCACCCAGGGCGAGTTCGGTGGGCTCGGTATCGAGGTCATGATGGAGGACGGCCTGGTCAAGGTGGTCGCGCCGATGGATGAAACGCCGGCTGCGAAAGCCGGCATCATGTCGGGCGACCTGATCACCCAGATTGATGACGATGCCGTCCAGGGCCTCACCCTGGAGCAGGCCGTCAACAAGATGAAGGGGCCGATCGATACCAAGACCCGGCTCAAGATCATCCGCAAGGGCGTCGACAAACCGCTCGACATTTCCATCGTGCGCGAAATCATTCACGTGCGCGCGATCAGCTACCACACCGACGGCGGCGACATCGGCTATATCCGGATCTCCTCGTTCAACGAACAGACCACCGACGGACTGAAAAAGGCGATCGCCGACATCACCAGGCAGATTCCATCGGACAAGCTCGCCGGCTACGTCGTCGACCTCCGCAACAACCCTGGCGGCTTGCTCGATCAGGCCGTCTCGGTGTCCGGCACGTTCATGGCGCGCGGCGAGGTGGTCTCGACGCGGGGCCGCACGGCGGAGGAAACCCAGCGATTCACCGCGCGGAGCGGGGATCTCACCAAGGGCAAGCCGCTGGTGGTACTGATCAACGGCGGATCGGCCTCCGCATCCGAGATCGTGGCCGGCGCCTTGCACGATCACAAGCGCGCGACCGTGATCGGGACCCGCTCGTTCGGCAAGGGCTCGGTGCAGACGATCATTCCGCTCGGCACCGGCAACGGCGCATTGGCGCTGACCACGGCGCGCTACTTCACGCCATCGGGTCATTCGATCCAGGCGCAGGGCATCAAGCCCGACATCGAGGTGCTGCAGGATG
Organism: Bradyrhizobium sp.; assembly: GCA_028290165.1. Next base: position 6,222 of record JAQGKJ010000813.1, read on the forward strand.
TGCCCGACGAGATGAAGGGCCGCTTTGAACTGAAGGGCGAGGCGTCGATGCGAGGCCATCTCGCTGCCGAAGGCACCGAGCAGGCGGGCTCGCAATCCTACGTTCCGCCCTCGGAGAAGGACGACAAGGCGCTTGCCGCGGCCTTCAACGTTCTGCGCGGTGTCACCGTCAATGCCGACGTGCCGCCGCAACCCAAGGCAGCGGTGCCGAACTAGATCTTCGCGCAGTTTCGGATTTGCCGGCGCTTGCGTCCCCGGCTCGGCACCAGGGCCGCCGATTGTTCATGGTGGGTGAAGAACTTGCCTGATCTCGGCGGCCGGCATATGGCCCGCTTGTTTCGCTCGCCGATGACGTGGCTTTCGAAGTCGCCGCGACAATGACGGCGGCGACGATATTGGCGGCCGCGCTGGCCAGGATCGGCAGCGTGTAGCTGTGGCTGAGGTCGAAGGCGAAGCCGGCGGCGCTGGGGCCGATCAGG
>JAQGKJ010000820.1 GCA_028290165.1 Bradyrhizobium sp.
CCGTACCAGAGATCGGTAATCGCAGTTGAGATCACAGGTTGAACCCCCGCAACAGCGGGAACGGAATGCTCAGCAAATAGTGGAACAGCAGCACCCCGAACACAGTGACGCCGGCCGCCAGAATGGCCGACGATTTATACGTGGCTGTCTTGTCTCCCAGTGCGCAGACGAAGACGCAGGCGAATATCGCCGGAATCATGCCGCCATACTCCCCCAGGATGATGAACAGGACGGGGCCGGCGAGAATGCAGAGCCATCCGAACCATTGCGGATTGTCCGGCAGGAACTTCTTGTCGTCGGGCTCGGATGATCCGAGTGCGGTGCCGGCTATCAGGATGCCAAGAAACGCCAGCACAATTCCCAGCATGACCGGCAGGAAGCCGGGACCCATTCTGGCAAGGCCGCCGAACTTGTAGCCGGTACCGGTCACCGCAGCGCCTACGCCGAGCAGCAGCATCAGCCCACCGGCATAATAATCGCGCTTCATCTTGAATCGACCGTTCAAAAGCGTTTCTCCCGAAATCTTGTCCTGGCTACACTAACTGATATGGCGTGGACCTGTCGACCTTTTGGGCTATTTTGGATTTTGGCCGACCTCCCGCACAGTGGACGTGACCCCGCTCTTTATTCCCGACCACTTCACGCTAAAGCGTGATGACTTTTCTTCGAATCGTCATCCCGCTTCATCTTTTTGTTTCAGCATGGAAAACCGGTATCCACTTTTCCGGATCATGCTCTGCCCGCCTTCGGACGAACGCGGTTGGCGTAGCCGGGATCCCGGCATCCATCCACCTTCGCGGAACGTTCTTTCGAAGCATCCGCCTTCGCTCTTTGAGCTACGGCGGACAGGGATGGATTGCCGGGTCGTCTAGCGCAAAGACGCGCTTTGCGCTTTTGCCCGGCAATGACGAAGTAATCTTCAGTGGCTCTTTGAAAATTGAACCAGCCACATCCTCCCGTTCGTCGAACGCGACGCGCGGGAGACCAACGCCAACCAGCCTACGCCGCGGCTTGAATCCATTCCGCTGCACCCCGCCACAGCGTGTCGCGATGCTCGGCGCGGAAAAAACCGAAATGGCCGATCTTGCCTACGCCCGCGTCGCCCGGCGTAATCGTCACGATCTCCGGCTCGATCGAGGTAAATCCCGAACACAGCAGTCCGACCGCCGGCCGTGTCGCCCAGGGATCGTCGGAGAGGCACAGCGCGCGCATCGCCCCATGATATTTCGCAAAATTCGTCAAGCCGGGAAGTTTTGGATCGGTGAACAAATAGCGCTCGCTCATGACCCAGGAGACCCATTGCTCAAACACGCCTTTCGGCAAGTCCTCGCCCAATCCGCTCCAGCCCGGCGCGTAGCCCAGCAGTCGGGTGAGGGGGAGACCGACAAAATTCAACATTGCATAGACGCGATAGCGTTCCGGCGAGGCCATCAGCTTCCAGTAGCCGGCTTGCGCTGCGATCAAGAGCGCGCGCGAGACGTCGCTGTTGTTGGCAAGCAGTCCCAAGGCCTGGCCGCCGAAGGAATGCCCGACGTAGCTGAGCGGCAGATCCTTGTAGCGCTCGCGCATCCAAGCCACCGCGGCGGTGACATCCAGCGCCGCCCAGTCCGACATCGAGGCCTTGAAGCCGACCAGTGACTTCGGCTGGTTATAGCCGACCAGCGCTTTCTGGCGGGAATCGCCGGTGCCACGATAATCGTAGGTCAAGACCGCGCAGCCCCGCCGGGCCAGATAGCCCGCAAAGCCCCGGTAGATCTTGCGTGGCACCGCGGTCGCCGAATTGATCAGGACGGCGTTGCGCTTCGCCCCCCGCGGCAAGAACAGGGTCGCCCCCAGCGAATAGCCATCGGTCGCGGGGAAGGTGATGTCATCGACAAAAACGTCGTCCAGCGCAGCCTCTGCCACCCGGTTTTCCCCCGTGCTTTCGCGACGCCGCTAGCAGATGCGAATTCGGCTTTTGCCGCAAGGGGTTGTCTCGGCTACCGGAAATCCAACTGGCGGTCCGTGATCAGCCTGTGTATAACCCGGCCGCCGCTAGCTGCCGACCCCGCTACGCCAACCGCCTTCGTCCGAAGGCGGACTTCGGCGGTCAAGAGGCCTCGCCGGGCCTACCAGTGTTGGTCCGCCGAAGCTTTAGCGAAGGCGGGTAAGTAGCGGTTTTTGCTTAAGGAGTTAACGTCATGTCCGAGCGGTGGACACCCGATAGCTGGCGCGCCAAGGCGGTCAAGCAGATACCCGATTATCCCGATGCCAAGGCGTTGGCCGATGTCGAGGCGCAGCTCGCCACGTTTCCGCCGCTGGTTTTTGCAGGTGAAGCCCGCAACCTGAAAAAGGCGCTTGCGCGCGTCGCCGCAGGCGAGGCCTTCCTGCTGCAGGGCGGCGACTGTTCTGAAAGCTTTGCGGAGCACGGCGCCAACAATATTCGCGATTTTTTCCGCGTCTTCCTGCAGATGGCGGTGGTGCTGACCTATGCCGGCGCGGTGCCCGTGGTGAAGATCGGCCGTATCGCCGGACAATTTGCAAAGCCGCGCTCGTCGCCGACCGAAAAGCTTGAAGACGTCGAGCTGCCGAGCTACCGCGGCGATATCGTCAACGATATCGCGTTCACGGCGGAGGCGCGCACCCCCGATCCGCAGCGCCAGCTGATGGCCTATCGCCAGTCGGCGGCGACGCTCAATCTGTTGCGCGCGTTCGCCACCGGCGGTTTTGCCAATCTCGGCAGCGTGCACCAGTGGATGCTCGGTTTCCTGAAGGATTCCCAGCAGTCGCGCCGTTACAAGGAATTGGCCGATCGCATCTCGGACGCGCTCAACTTCATGCGCGCGTGCGGGCTCGATCTGGAAAGCCATCCCGAGTTGCGCGCCACCGACATCTACACCAGCCACGAGGCGCTGCTGCTCGGCTACGAGCAGGCTTTTACGCGGGTGGATTCGACGACCGGCGACTGGTACGCGACATCAGGCCATATGATCTGGATCGGCGACCGCACCCGCCAGCTCGATCACGGCCATGTCGAATATTTCCGCGGCATCAAGAACCCGATCGGCCTGAAATGCGGCCCGTCGCTGAAGCCGGACGAGCTTTTGAAGCTGATCGACATGCTCAACCCCGACAACGAGCCGGGACGGCTGACGCTGATCAACCGTTTTGGTTCCGACAAGGTCGGCGATCACCTGGCGCCCTTGATCCGCGCCGTGAAACGGGAAGGGCGCGTCGTGGTCTGGTCGTGCGATCCGATGCACGGCAACACCATCACCTCGACCTCGGGCTACAAGACGCGGCCGTTCGACCGGGTGTTGTCGGAGGTGAAATCGTTCTTCGCGATCCACCAGGCCGAAGGCACGCATGCCGGCGGCGTGCATCTGGAGATGACCGGGCAGGACGTCACCGAATGCATCGGCGGCGCGCGCGCCATCACAGATGAGGATCTCAACGACCGCTATCACACGGTCTGCGATCCGCGTTTGAACGCCGAGCAATCGATCGACATGGCCTTCCTGATTGCGGAACTGTTGAAGCAGGAACGCGTCGGCAAGGTTCAGCCGATGCCGGCCGCCGCGGGGTTATAGGAATTGCTCAGGTTCTGGCGGGCGACCATCA
>JAQGKJ010000853.1 GCA_028290165.1 Bradyrhizobium sp.
GTCCCGGCATTTGCCAAGTCGCCAGTGGACCAAGCGACCTCGGCGCCGGCACGCTGACAGTCCATGGCGACCGCCTTCAATCGCGTCAGCCCTGCCGCGTCGGCCCCTTGTCCATGCAACATCAGACACTTGTCCCGGGCTGCCAACCGACGGGCGACCGCAGCTCCGATCCCGGACCCGCCTCCGGTGATGATTGAAACGCGCATGGAATCCTTGTTTCTTGAATGCCTTTGATCGAGCAAACTATAGATGCCGCAAGCGCGAATGCCAACAATCGCAACGGGTTCGCGAGCGATTGCAGCGAAGCGGCGCAACTGATGCGAGCCGAGGCAGAAATCGTCAGCGTCGCCCCATGTGTCAGTTGGGTCAAAAGACGACTCGGAAGAAACGTCCGCTTGTGGCGCGAAGCGGACGTCGACAAACTACAGCTTCGCTGCACGCGAAATAGCTACTGCGGACAGGCCTCTTTCAAATCGATGGGATACAGTTTTTCCTATCGGCGGCTTCGTCGAAACCGGATTAGTGCCCGACGCAGCCTTCGTCTACGTTAGACGCAGCGGCAATGATCTCAATTAAGAACCGCCGCCGGTCCGCTGTGCGGATATTGCCGAAAAAGGGGCAGCGATGGCTGACAAGGTCTTTGCGGGAATGGTCGTCCTTCCCGACCGGATAATCGATAAGGGTTACGTTCTGGTCGGCGATGGCAAGGTGCAGTCGGTTGGATCTGGCAGCTTGCCTGACGGCGAAAGGCATGGCGGTCAGGGGTTTCTCGTGCTTCCGGGCGCCATCGATGCGCAGGTGCACAGCCGCAGCCAGCTTGGACAGGAGGATTTCGTCTGGTCGACGCGCAGCGCCGCGGCAGGTGGCGTCACAACCATTGTCGACATGCCCTATGACGACAACTGCCTGATCGCGACCGCCGAGCGTTTCCGCACCAAGGTCAGGGAAGCGGGCGCGCAGGCGCGCGTCGATTTTGCGCTTTATGCGACGATCGATCCCGACGAAGGCGCAGTGCGGGTCGATGAATTGGTCGACGCCGGCGCCGCCGCTTTCAAGTTCTCTACGTTCGGGACGCACCCGAAAAGGTTTCCTCGGATCCCGCCGCACACGCTTTACGCCAGCTTTTGCGCCGTTGGAAAAAGGGGGTTGATCGCTGGTATTCATAATGAGAATGACGAAATGGTCCGCGCCTACATGGCGGATGTCGAGGCGAAGGGTATTACTGACCACACCGCGCACGGTCTTTCGCGGCCGCCGATCTCCGAGGCGCTGGCGACGGCGGAAGTGTTTGAACTGGGGGCGGGCGCCGGTTGCCCCGTGCACATCGTGCATTGCTCGATCGGCCGCGGATATGAATTGGCTGCTGCCTATCGAGCGCAGGGGCACGGCGCCACCATCGAGGCCTGCGTTCACTATCTAACGCTCGATGAAGAGAATGATGTCCGGCGTCTCGGCGGCAAAGCCAAGATCAACCCGCCGCTGCGGCCGCGCCACGAGGTTGAAGCGCTCTGGCACCATCTGGCGGCGGGCAATGTCACGATCGTGTCGACCGATCATGTGAGCTGGTCGGAGGATCGGAAGACCGATCCGAACATGCTCAAGAATGCGTCGGGTATTCCGGGCCTGGAAGCCTTATATGGCCTGCTCCTGAAAGGTCTCGACCAACGCAAGCTGCCCTTGACCCATGCCGCGCGTCTGCTGGCCCATAACCCCGCCGGCTTGTTCCGGATTACCCACGCCAAGGGCGCGCTGGAGGTCGGCCGCGATGCGGACATCGTGCTGATGCGCCGCGATCCCTATCGCTACAGCGCGGCCGCCAGTGGAAACAACTTTGTCTCCTGGAGCCCTTATGACGGCCTCGAGATGCCGTTCCGTGCGGTCGAGACCTATGTACGCGGCAGCTGCGTTGCCGCCGAGGGGCGCGTGTTAGCCGAGCCGGGACAAGGCCGCTTCATTAGTCCGCGTCGCGCGCGTTAGATCCGCGGTCGATGAGCACGAATCTCCCGCTCGACGCAGATCGCCTCTGGGCCGACGTGATGGCGCTTGCGGAGATCACCGATCCGGCACGGCCCTATACAAGGCGTTCGTTCACCCCGCTCTTTCTTGAAGGCCGCGCCTGGCTCGCGCAGCGCTTTGCCGACGCCGGGCTCGCCACGCGTATCGATACGTCCGGCAACCTGATCGGCCGGATCGAGGGCCGCAATTCCGGGCTTGGCGTCATCGCGATCGGATCGCACAGCGATACCGTGCCGTCGGGAGGACGATTCGACGGCATCGCCGGTATTGCTACCGGCCTTGAGATCGTTCGCGCTCTGCGAGAGTCCGGCACATGGCTGGATCATACCATCGAGATCATCGACTTTCTTGCCGAAGAGCCCAGCGAATACGGCCTTTCATGTGTCGGGAGCCGCGGCATGACCGGCTCGCTCGATGAGACCATGCTCACTCTCACTGAGCCGGCAGGCGAAACATTGCGCGACGCTTTGCGGCGTGTCGGCGGTGACCCCGACCAGCTTGATCGGGCCAAACGCGACGATATCCGGGCTTTTCTCGAGTTGCACATCGAGCAAGGCATCGTGCTCGAATCGCGGTCGGTCGATGTGGGCATCGTCACCTCGATCGTCGGCATCCGGCGTATTGAGGTTGTATTTCAGGGCGAGGCCGATCATGCCGGCACCACGCCGATGGCGCTGCGTCACGACGCTCTCGTTGCCGCGGCTCATACGGTTGCTTCCGTGCGCCGGATCGCGGAACAATTGACCGCCGAGGGCCCGGACTATTTCGTCGCCACCGTCGGTATCCTGGCGGTTGATCCCTCGGCCTCAAACATCGTCCCAGGACGCTGCCGGCTGGTCATTGATGCGCGCACCACGAATCCGGCCCTGACGGCGCGCTTCGTTGATACCATCGGTCGCGAAAGCGCGGCGTATGCCGCCGCGGCGCGGGTGACGCGCGCATCGTTCAAGACCTTGTCGGATGGTCCCCCGGTTGCCTGCGATTCGAATTTACGCTCCGCTCTGCGTCAGGGTGCGCGCGATCTCGGTCTCGGTGAAATGGACCTGCCAAGCGGTGCCGGTCACGACGCGGCGTTCATGAGCCGCATTTGTCCGGCCGCCATGGTTTTCGTGCCCTGTCGCAAGGGCAAGAGCCACGCCCCGGAAGAATGGGCGGACCGCGAAGCGGTCGCGGCCGGGGCGGCAGTCATCTATCAGGCGGTAAAGGCGCTCGATCAGTCGTTGCCGCGAAGTCGTAGCCAGGGAGCAGCGTGATGGGTGGATTTTCGGTTTGCAGCACGTCGAGGCGGCCGTCGGCGGCGGGTGGCTGCTATTCCGTCAACCCGCCTTGCGCGGCTCGGACAATTTCCGGCGCAGCGAATTGACCAGACCGCGTTCGGATTCGCTCAAGGTTCGCTCGCCGGAATAGATCACGAACAGCCGGCGCGAAATCGTCGGATCGATGATTGGATGCGCGACAAGATCGCCGCCGGCGATTTCGCGTTCCACCGCCGACGCCGGAAGTACGGTACACACCGGCAATCGCGCCAGGATCGCCACGGCCATCGGCAGCGCATCGATCTCCACATCGGGTCGCAGCCTGATATTGTGCTGTTCAGCCGCGGCGTCGAGCAACTGACGCAATCCGAAACGGTTGGTCGGCAGCGCAAGCTTCAGGCGCGCGAGATCTGAAAGCGTCACCGGACCCGGGGGCAGCATTTTATGTCGGCTGTGGACGATGGCCGCCAGTCGTTCCGACGAACCGAGCGGCAACCGCGGCATTCGCGGCAGAACGGTTTCGACGATCGCCACGCCGACCAGGCCGCGTATCACCCAGTCCTGCAGTGTGGCGTTCGGCGCCTCCTGGATCACGAGTTTCAGCGTCGGATAGCGCGTCTGAACATCGAGCATGGCTTCCGTTATTCGGTTGACGAGGAAACCATGCTGGTTGACCGACGGCAGAATTCCGACCGCGATCTTTCGGCTCTGCGGGGGCACCGCGCCGGCGTCGCTGGTGGAAAGCCGCCGAAATCCTGATTCGATTAGCCTTGCGACATGGTCGAAGCGCTCGCCCCTGTCGGTTGGGATCATGCCGTCGCCATGCCGTTCGAAGAGCGCGCCACCCAGCGAAGCCTCCAGCTTGTGGATCTGTTCGCTGAGCGCGGGCTGGCTGATGTTGGCGCCGCGTGCGGCGGCGGATACGCGCCGAAGCCGTTGCACCAGGTTGAAATAGCGAATCTGCCGGAGGCTGATGACGGGGCGTTCGACCGACTTCTGGCGCTGATCAGCCAGAGCCCGACTCAAATGCCGCATGAACAATGCCGTCACGGCAT
>JAQGKJ010000659.1 GCA_028290165.1 Bradyrhizobium sp.
CGGCGACATCGCCCGCACGGGTTTCCTGTCCGAGGTCGTCGAGGGCCCGCTGGTGCTCAAGCAGGTGTTGCCGAAGCTGAATTGAGCCGCGGCGGGTCTTTCGGGCTTGGCACCACGTCGACCGCCCTGGTCAAGTTTTGGCTGGCGATCAACCGGTCGCGCGAACGCAATTGACGCCGTCGTAAACAAACGTCTGGAGAAGCATGTCCAATCTGCTCGATCTTCTCGTGGCCGGCCTTGCGACTGGAGCGATCTACGCCCTCGTGGCCGTCGGCTTCACGCTGCTGTGGCAGACCTCGCAGACCATCAATTTCGCGCAAGGCGAATTCGTCATGCTGCCGGCGTTCCTGATGCTGGCGGTGATGCACGCCGGCGCGCCGTTCTGGCTCGCCATCCTGATCGGCATCCTGTTGTCGCTGGTGTTGCTGGGTCTGGGCTTCAAGATGCTGCTGGTCGATCCGATGCTGCGCCACGGCGTATTGCCGCTGGCGATCGCGACCATGGCGCTCGCCATCGGCATCAAGGAGGCCGTCAAGCAGTTCTTCAGCGCCGAGGCGTCGCCGTTTCCATCGATCGTGCCGGCGGGCGACATCTCGATCTTCGGCCGCATGGTCTCGTTGCAGAGCCTGGGCGTGCTGGCGCTGTCCATCCTCGCCGTAGTCGGCCTCACCGCGTGGCTTAATCGCACCTCGATCGGCCATCAGATGCAGGCGGCGGCGCAGAATCCGACGGTGGCGCGCATCATCGGCGTGCCGGTGGAGCGCATGATCCTGCTGACGTTTCTGATCAACGCCTTTCTGGTGGCGCTGGCCTCGCTGCTGATTACGCCGATCTACCTCGCAAAGTTTTCCAGCGGCGAGGTGCTGGGACAGGCGGCTTTCATCGCGGCCATCGTCGGCGGCTTCAACCAGGTCCGCGGCGCTATCGCCGGCGGGCTGTTGATCGGCGTGGTCGACAATCTCGCGGCCGCCTACGTCTCGACCCAATACCGTGCGGCGGTGCCGCTGATCCTGTTGATCGTCATCATACTGTTCCGTCCGCAAGGATTGCTCGGCCGTGTCGAGGAGCGCACGGTATGACCGGGATTCCCAAAATTCTGCGCATCACGCTTGGTGTGATCGTGATCGCCGGCCTGATCATCGTGCCGATCAATTTCAACCGTTACGGCCTGTTCATCCTGAGCCAGTGGGCGGTGATAACCATTGCCGCCATGGGCCTCAACCTGACGCTGGGCTATGCCGGGCAGGTCTCGCTGGCACAGGGCGCGTTCGTCGGCATTGGCGCCTATGCCGCTGCGATCATGACCACCCAGGGGATGCCGCTGGTCGCAGCGCTTGGCGTCGCCGTCGTGCTGTGTTTTGCGATCGGCTGGATCCTCGGCTATCCGGCGCTGCGGGTGCAACATCATTATCTCGCCTTCGTGACGCTCGCCTTCTCGACGCTTGCCTTTCTGGTGTTTCGCAACGAGGACTGGCTGACCAAAGGCATTTACGGCATCAGCAACATTCCGAGGCCGCACATCTTCGGCATCGCGACCAATGGGCCGCTGCCGTTCTATTATGTTTGCCTCGGTTCGCTCGGCATTGTTTCGCTCGCCCTGTGGTGGCTGATCCGCTCGCCCTGGGGCCGCGCCTTCGTGGCGCTGCGCGAAAATCCGATCAGGGCGCTCTCGCTCGGGATCGATACAAGGCGCTACACATTGATGGCGTTTGCGATCGGCTCGGCGCTGGGCGGCGTCGCCGGCACGCTCTACGCACCGCTGACCCAATATATCGACCCGGTGCCGTTCAACCTGTCGCTCTCGCTCGATCTGTTGATGATGGTCATCGTCGGCGGCGCCGGCTTCTTTTTCGGGCCGTTCCTCGGCGCGATGATCGCCGTGCTGTTGCCGGAATGGTTGCGGTTCACGGAAGGCTATTACCTCATGCTCTATGCCGCCGCCGTGATCCTGCTCCTGATCTACTCGCCGACCGGCATTCTCGGCATCCTCGACCGGCATCTGGCCGAGCGCCGCACCAAGGTGGCATCGGCATTGCGCGCGGTTGCGAAATCCAGACTGGAAACGGCGCCATGACCGCGGTCCTCCAAGTCAGCAATATCCGCAAGCGCTTTGGCGGCATTACCGCGGTGGATGGCGTCAGCTTCGATGTGCATGAGGGTGAGATCCTGGGCCTGATCGGCCCGAACGGTTGCGGCAAATCCACGCTGTTCAACTGCATCCTTGGACAGTTGACGCCGAGCGACGGCGAAGTGAAGGTCGATGGCAAGGTCGTCACCGGTCTGCGCGCTTGCGAATTGAACCGTCTCGGCGTCAGCCGCACGTTCCAGCTGCTGCAGGTGTTCCCAAAACTGTCGGTGCGGGAAAATCTGATCCTCGCTGGCCAGGAGCATCAGGGCAACATGATGTCCCGGCTGTTCGGTCTTTCCGATGCGGGCTTGACCGAGGCCGCCGATCAGATGATCGGCTTCTTCAATCTCGATCATCTCGCCACGGAGGCTGCGGGCGGCCTGTCCTACGGCCAACAGAAGCTGCTCGATGCCGCGATGGCGTTCATGGGCGGACCCCGCCTGGTGCTGCTCGACGAGCCCGCCGGCGGCGTCAACCTGAGCATGCTCGCCGATCTCAAAGAGCGGTTGGCTGCGATCAATCGCGAAAAGCGCGCCACCTTCGTGGTGATCGAGCACAATATGGAATTCGTGATGTCGCTATGCTCGCGC
>JAQGKJ010000865.1 GCA_028290165.1 Bradyrhizobium sp.
CGCCGCCACGACCGTGAAGATGATGATCGATGAGTTTCTCATGGGGAATATGTCGTGATCCCCCCGGTAAACTGCAAATAAATTATTCTTCAGGCGCGTTCTCGATCGGATCGAACCGGTCGGCCTCAAGACCCAGCAGGTTCCACGATTGCAGCATATGCGGAGGCAGTGGCGCGGTGGCGTCGATAAATCCGCCGCGCGGATGCGGAATCACGATCCGCCGCGCCAGCAGATGCAGCCGCTTCTGCAGGCCGCCCGGCAGTTCCCAGTTTTCCTTGTTGAAATATTTGGGATCGCCCACGATGGCGTGATCGATATGCGCCATGTGCGCGCGCAACTGATGGGTCCGGCCGGTGACCGGCTTCAGCGATACCCATGCGAGCTTCTGCGCCGAGGTCTCCACCACGGCATAATAGGTCACCGCATGGCTGGCGCCCTCGTCGCCGTGAGCGGCGATCCGCATGATGGTGTCTTCCTCGCCCTCCTCCTTGGCGAGGTACGTCGAAATCCGCCCCTGCTTCGGCTTCGGCACGCCCGCCACCAGCGCCCAGTAGATCTTGCGCGCCGAACGGTGACGGAACGATCCGGTCAGCGCGGTCGCGGCGAACCGCGTTTTCGCAACCAACAGACAGCCCGCGGTCTCCTTGTCGAGCCGATGCACCAGCCGCGGTTTTTGGCCTTTCGCGTCGCGCATCACTTCCAGCATCTGGTCGATGTGCCGCGTGGTGCCGGAACCGCCCTGCACGGCAAGTCCGGCCGGCTTGTTCAGCACCATGACGTCGGCATCCTCGAACAGGATCATGTCCTTGAGGGTTTGGAGCGTCTTGGTCGCCCCTTCCGAGAGCTGACCTGCAACCTTGGGCGCATCGAGTTTCAACGGCGGAATGCGAACGCTCTGTCCCTCTTCCAGCCGGTCCTTGCTGTCGGCGCGCTTGCCGTTCACGCGCAGTTCGCCTTTGCGCACGATACGCTGGATGTGCGAGAACGACAGGCCGGGAAAGCGCGCCTCGAGAAAGCGGTCGACGCGCATGTTGTTCTCGTCGGCGGCGACCAGGACGGTCTGAACTTTTGTCGGCAGCGGCGGCGGCTCGGCGACGGGCTTGACGGGCTCCGGGACAAAGGGCGCCGGCTTCGCAACGCGGGGCGCAGCAAAGCGCGCCGGCGGCTTGCCGCCCGGACGCTGCCCCTGCGCCCGCTCGGCCTGCGAGCCCCGATACGGACGCGCGCCCTTCGGGCGATCGCCCCGGGCTTTTAGGGGTCTCTTGACGCGTCGGCTCATGGTGGCTGCGGCTCCAAACTAAGCCGTTGGGTAGCGCAAAAGCAGCTAGTCGTCACGGCGTAAACACTACAAATGTTGCTTGGAAATGATCATGTTAGGCGAACGGCGAAGAAACGATGGGAAGCACCCTCGATGACACCGCTGAAATCCGCTTTGGCTGTTCTTGCGGCCATGCTCGTGGGCGCGGCCTTTGCGCAGCAAAGCCCGACGTTGGAGGACATCGCCTGGAAGCTGGCGGAACTCGGCCCCGTCATCGACGGGCCGAACACCGCGAAAATCTATGCATCGCTGCAGGAAAAGGAGCCCTATCAAGGCGTCAAGGTCGAGCGCGACGTCAAATACGGGACTGCCGATCGCAATCTGCTCGATGTCTTCATGCCGCAGACCGCGTCACCACCACGCCCGGTGTTGATCTTTGTTCACGGCGGTGCCTTCGTGGCAGGCGACAGACGCGAACCCGGCACGCCATTCTTTGACAATATCGCGCTGTGGGCAGTGAGGAACGGCTTTGTCGGCGTCAACATGACCTATCGGCTTGCACCGCAAGCGAAGTGGCCGGCCGGCGCGGAAGATATCGGCTCCGCCGTGCAATGGGTCGCAAACAGCATCGGCGGGCGCGGCGGCGATCTCGCGCAGATTTATCTGATGGGACATTCCGCCGGTGCCGTTCACGTGGCAAGCTACGTCTCGCACCCCGAATTTTACAAGGTGAAAGGCGGCGGCCTTGCCGGTGCCATTGTGGTATCGGGTCTTTACAATCTGACCGCGATGAAGCTGGGCGATCCCGAACGCGCCTATTTCGGCGACGATCCCTCGCGCTACGCCGAAGAATCCTCGCTCCAGGGTTTGGCGACGACCAGCATCCCGCTGATGATCGTTACCGCCGAAATGGATCCACCCGTATTCCAGCGTCAATTCGAGCTGTTGAAAGACGCCACCTGCAAGCGAGCAAGCGGATGCGCCCGCGCGCTGATATTGCCGCAGCACAGTCACATGTCGGAGGTGTTTTCGATCAACACTGCGGATACGCGCCTGACCGATCAAATTCTGGATTTTGTCAGGACAGGGAAATAGCACCGCTATTTCGGGCCCGGGCCCCGCTCCTTGCGCAGCTTCGCCCAGTAATCCAGCCGCCTGCGGATCTCGCGCTCGAATCCGCGGTCGGGCGGATCGTAAAACGTCGGATGGCCAAGCGCGTCCGGGAAATATTCCTGACCCGAAATGGCTTCCTCGGTGTCGTGATCGTATTCGTAGCCGCTGCCATAACCTTCCGACTTCATCAATTTGGTCGGCGAGTTCAGGATATGTTTCGGCGGCAGCAGCGAACCGCCCTCCTTGGCGGCGCGCATCGCCGCGCCAAACGCCTTGTAGGCGGCGTTCGATTTCGGCGCGGTGGCGAGATAGATCACGGCTTGCGCGATCGCGAGTTCGCCCTCGGGATGGCCGAGAAAGTCGTAGGCGTCCTTGGCGGCGTTGCAGATCACCAGCGCCTGCGGATCGGCGAGACCAATGTCCTCGACCGCCATGCGGACCACGCGCCGCGCCAGAAACAGCGGGTCCTCGCCGGCGTCCATCATGCGCGCGAGATAATACAAGGCGGCATCGGGATCGGAGCCTCGTACCGATTTATGCAATGCCGAGATCAGATTGTAATGGCCGTCGGCGGACTTGTCGTAGATCGGCGCGCGGCGCTGCAGGATGTCCTGCAATTGCTCGGCATTGAAAATCTCGCTTTCGCGCGCGGCGCGCCAGACCTCTTCGGCGAGCGTCAGCGCCGCGCGGCCATCGCCATCGGCCATCCGCACCAGTACGGCGCGGGCCTCCTCGTCGAGCGGCAGCTTTTTGCCCTCGATCTTCTCGGCATGGGCAAACAGCTTTTCGATGGCCGCTGCGTCGAGCGAATGAAACACCAGCACCCGCGCCCGCGACAACAGCGCGGCGTTGAGCTCGAACGAGGGATTTTCGGTGGTGGCGCCGACCAGCACCACGGTGCCGTCTTCCATCACCGGCAGAAACGAATCCTGCTGCGCGCGGTTGAAGCGATGCACCTCATCGACGAACAACAGCGTGCCCTTGCCCATCTCGCGCCGCGCGCGCGCCGCGTCGAACGCCTTCTTCAAATCGGCAACGCCGGAAAACACCGCCGAAAGCTGCTCGAAATGCAGTTCGGTGGCATCCGCGAGCAGCCGGGCAACTGTGGTCTTGCCGGTGCCCGGCGGTCCCCAGAAGATCAGCGAACCCAAAGTACGCGTCGCCAGCATGCGCGTCAGCGCGCCGTCGGGGCCCAGGATGTGATCCTGCCCGACGACCTCCGACAGCGTTCGCGGGCGCAACCGGTCCGGCAGCGGATGCGGCGCGTCCTGCTCCATCCCTGCGGCCGCGAACAGGTTTGCAGCTTCGCGTGGTCGCTTCGGGCTCATCCGCCGAGCGTAACGTTGATCTGCTGGCCGCCGCGCACCACGGTGATCCGCCAAAGCCGGGCGGAGTCGCGCGTCGCCTTCTCGAGATCGCTGGTCTTGGCGATCTTCTGGCTATTGACCGCCAGGATGATATCGCCCTTCTGGAAGCCGACATTGGCGGCGGTGGAGTCGTCGCCGAGTTCGGTGACCACCACGCCTTCGGTGTCCGCGTCCAGATGCAACTCGTCGGCGACGGCGGGTGAGATATTCGCGACCTTCGCGCCCTGGAACGGCGAGCGCGTCGTCAGCACGATTTCGTTGCGGCCAGTATCGGGCGCGGTCTCGAGCGGCACCGTCAGCTTGATCGTCTTTCCGGCGCGCTGCACGTCGACCTGCGAGGTGCCGCCGAGCGGACGGGTGGCAAAGCGGTAATCGAAGGCATTGGGATCGTCGACCGCCTGCCCGTCGATTGCGACGATCAGATCGGACGATTTGATGCCGGCGCGGGCCGCCGGACTGTTGGCAACGACATTGGCCACCAGCGCGCCGGAGGGAAGCCGAAGCCCCAGCGACTCCGCAATCTCCGGCGTCACCGCCTGCAGTCGCGCACCGAGCCATGGCCGCTTCACGGCCTTGCCGCCGCCTTTCGCGGAAGCCACGACAACGCGCACCATGTTGGCAGGAATGGCAAAACCGATGCCCTGCGAACCCCCGGAGCGCGAGAAGATCGCGGTATTGACGCCCACCAGCTTGCCGTTCATGTCGACCAGGGCGCCGCCGGAATTGCCGGGGTTGATCGCCGCATCGGTCTGGATGAAGAACTGGTAGTCGGTGATGCCGACCTGGGTGCGCGCCAGCGCCGAAATGATTCCGTGGGTCACGGTCTGCCCGACGCCGAAGGGGTTGCCGATCGCCAGCACGACGTCGCCCACCGCCAATTCATCGGAGTTGGCAAAATCGAGCGTCGGGAATTTCTCGTGGGAATCTTTCAGGCGCAGCACCGCAAGATCGGTGCGGCTGTCCTTGAGCACGATCTCGGCCTCGAACTCGCGCTTGTCGGAGAGCGAAACCTTGACCTGATCGGCGCCTTCGATGACGTGGTTGTTGGTCACGACCAGCCCGGATGGATCCACCATCACGCCCGAGCCCAGCGAACGCTGCATCTGCTCCGGCTGCTGGCCGGGCACGCCAAAGAAGCGGCGGAAGATCGGATCGTCCAGCAGCGGATTGCGGTTTTGCACCATCTTGGCGGCATAGACGTTGACGACCGCCGGTTGCACGCGCTGCACGATCGGCGCGTAGGACAGTTTTAGCTCCGTCGGCGAGGCCGGCACGCGCCGGTCCTGGGACGTTGCCGGGGCCGCAGCCAACAGGACGCACAATGCCGTGAAAATGCGAACAACGATCATGAAGGATTCCTAGGGGATTGGTCGGCAACGAATATAGGCTGCCCGGCCCGCGAATAGAAGGCATCGGAAGCCTTTGGGCAGCCGGTTATGGGCCCGATTCGGGCTTGGTCATCGCCCGGATGGACCGTGGGGATCGTCCGTCTCGCCTGCCGGTCGCTCAGAAGCGGAAGCGAAGCCCAACCGTGGGATCGATCGAGCTGCGATTGAGGAAGCCATTCACCAGGCCGCCATTGTTCTGCGAGAACATGATTCCGGCGTAGGCATCGAATTTCTTCGCAAACTGCCAATCGACGACAAAGGAAACGGCGTCGAACGTCCCGTGGCAGTTTGCGAACGCCGAGGGGTTGGTGCAGTTGACGAATGCACCAAAGGTGGGCTGCGTATAATGGTAGTAAGCGCCAATCAGATCCAAATTGTCAGTGACGGCGTATTTCACGCCAGTCCAGAATACATGCAATAATCTGTCGCCGGCGTTGAAAGCCGTGTTGTTGATGTTCGTGTTGTTGATCGCCGCGCAGCCGGCGCAGACGAAGTCTCCCGAGATAGTACTAAAACCGGTTCCGGTGGCGAAGGGATTGCTGGGGGGCGCAAACTGAATGAATTCGTATCCAGCGAACAGCTTGAGCGGCCCGTTACTGTATTTGGCAACCAGCATCACGCTTGAATCATCGGAGAGCGTCGCGGTGAGAATCTGCGGCAGTACCGCCGGGAACGTGCTGCCGGCAAGCCCTAGCGACACGGCGTTCTGGACGAAGCTGCCGATGGCGTCGACCGAAAGCGTGCCGCCAGCCAAATTGGGAATGTCGCCGCCGACCTGGAGCTGGTAGGAACCAGTCGCGGCGTTGTTCAGCCCGTAGCCACCGAATTGCCAGAGCGCCGCAACCCTGAACTGGCCGATGTCGACATGATACTTCACCGACGTGCTAAATCGGCAGTCCTCGGTATCGCCCACGCCGCAGGTTATCCCCTGGAAGCCGATCGGTGAGAAAGCGTAGGAAGCCCCCATCGGATCGTAGGCAAAAACTGCGTCCAAAGTTAGCGTGTTCTGCCGGAAAACGGTCAGGGTGCCGTAGGGTGAACTGACGCCCAGATAGCCCACGGAATTGTAAAATTGCCCGGCCCGGCTCGAGTCGGCGAACGAATCCTGGCTGGTGAGCGGGATGCCGGCGTTCTCGGCCACCGAGTGCGGTCCGTTGGAAAAGTGCAGCGAATAAGGATCGAACCCGGCCTGCAGATCGAAGATGAAAGCCCACCCCTCAGCTAGCGGCTCTTTGCCTTTGATCCCGATGTTTGAATTGCTCAAGGCGTTCGGCGCCAGATCCCACCGCGGGTGGTTGCTGTATTTCTGGATCAGATAATCTACCCCGACGGCGGATGTGCCATTCCAGGGCGCGCCATGGCTCCGCCACGTCACACCCCCGTCGATCGTGCCGTAGACCGTGATGCCACCCCAGGTCAATGGGCAGCTCGTGACGACGAAGTCCTCAAAGCTGGTACATGTCGCCGGCTGCGACGAAGTTTTCGCGCTCGCGGGCGCCGCCTTGGTTGCCATGGTGTCGCCGGCCGACGCGTCCGCCGCCGATGCTTCCGGACATGTTGCAAGCAGGAGGACAGAGCCGGTCAATGCCATACGCCAAGCAGTGCGAGCCATCGTTCCCCCCTATGGTCAAGCGTCCAAATCGAATCCATTCAAGTTGCCGAGCGACCTTGTCGGCCGCTACTCAATGCCTGAGCATCTAACGTCTCACCGTGCAATGCAAGTCGCTGCCATCAATTGGAACCGTTGCCGGGGTCAAGGTGAGTCCGAACGCCGACATAGATCGCGGAAATATCAGCCTCGGCGCATGCGGCGACATCTTCGCGATACGCACCCAGGTCGCGTTCCGCGCGGCCCGCCATCGGCCGGAACCAGCACATCGACACGGCTTGCAATTTGGGGAAGCCGGCGGGACAAATAGCGTCCTTTCAAGCAGCGCACGCCATGGAGCACGGACATGAAGGCCGTCGGATACAAGAAATCGCTTCCCATCGATGCCGCGGATGCCTTGATCGATTTCGAGGCCGCGAAACCGGAACCGCGGGGCCGCGATATCCGCGTCGCCGTCAAGGCGATTTCGGCCAATCCGGTCGATTACAAGGTCCGCAAGCGCGCAGCGCCCCCCGAAGGCGAAACCAAGATCCTGGGCTATGATGCCGCCGGCATCGTCGATGCAGTCGGCCCCGATGCTACTCTCTTCAAGCCTGGCGACGAGGTCTTCTATGCCGGCTCGATCCAGCGGCAGGGCACCAATTCGGAATTTCATCTGGTGGATGAGCGCATCGTCGGCCACAAGCCGAAGTCGCTGTCGTTTGCCCAGGCCGCAGCGCTTCCGCTGACCTCGATCACATCATGGGAATTGCTGTTCGATCGGCTCGGTGCGGTGCCCGGCAAGAGCGTCGATCCGCGCACGCTTTTGATCGTCGGCGGCGCCGGCGGCGTCGGCTCGATCCTGATCCAGATCGCCCGCCGCCTCACCGGGCTGACGATCGTCGCCACGGCGTCCCGGCCGGAATCGCAGAAATGGTGCCTCGATCTCGGGGCGCACGCCGTCATCGATCATTCAAAACCGATGAAGGAACAGATCGAAAAGCTGAAAGGCCCGCCGGTCGGCCTGATCGCAAGCCTCACCAACACCGATCAGCACTACAAGGCTCTGGCGGAAATCATTGCGCCGCAGGGGAAATATGGATTGATCGACGATCCCCCGGATTTCAACGTCAGCGTTTTCAAGGGCAAGGCGGTTTCGGTGCACTGGGAATCGATGTTCACCCGCTCCTCGTTCCAGACACCCGACATGATCGCCCAGCATCTTCTGCTCGACGATGTCGCCGACCTCATCGACAAGGGCGTGCTGCGCACCACGCTCGATCAGACCTTTGGGACGATCAATGCCGCCAACCTCAAGCGGGCGCATGCTTTGCTGGAATCCGGCAAGTCGCGCGGCAAGATCGTGCTGGAGGGGTGGTGAAACGATTCGCTCTTTCGTCATGGCCGGGCTTGTCCCGGCCATCCACGTCTTTCTTGCTGATATGCCGTTAAGACGTGGATGCCCGGGACAAGCCCGGGCATGACGAGTTTCGCCATAACCGTCGGCTGCATTTCTATTCTAGTCTAGATTAGTCGTGGGATGGCGGATTGTTGGCCGGCGGCACACCCTCGACAAAAATCAGCCGGCGATCGAGCGCCGTCCGCCGCACTTTCAGCGCTTCGGCATATTCCGGCGACGCATACCATTCGCGCAAGCGTTCCATCGAGGGAAATTCGACGACGACGATGCTCTTCACCGGTGGTCCGCCCTCCGCAACGCCCGCGGCGCCGTTGCGGACCAGATAGCGCCCGCCATATTGCGCAATCGATTTGGCCGCAACGCTGCGATAGGTCTCGATTGCAACGGAATCGCGCACTTCGAGTTCGGAAATCACATAGGCCGCCATCCGACACCTCACGCAATGGTCTGAACGATGCCGCCCTCGGCGCGAAGTGCTGCGCCGTTGGTCGCCGAAGATTCCTTCGAAGCGATATAGACCACCATGTTGGCGATCTCATCGACGGTCGCAAAGCGCTGCAGCAGCGAGGTCGGACGCTGCTGCTGGAAGAACTGCTTGGTCGCCTCCTCCACCGTCACACCGTTGTGTTTCGCGATATCCTTGATGAATGTCTCCACGCCCTCCGACATCGTCGGCCCCGGTAACACCGAATTGACGGTCACCGCGGTGCCGCGTGTCATCTCGGCTAGTCCCCGCGAGACCGCAAGCTGCGCGGTCTTGGTCATGCCGTAATGAATCATTTCCTTCGGAATATTCAGCGCGGACTCCGATGAGATGAATACGATGCGCCCCCAATTGCGCTTCAGCATGCCCGGCATGTAGGCGCGCGAAAGCCGCACGCCCGACATCACATTGACCTCGAAAAAGCGGCTCCAGTCCTCATCGGGAATCTCGAAGAAGCCCTTGGGCTCGAAAATCCCGGCATTGTTGATGAGGATGTCGACCTCGGGCAGCGCCGCGACCAGCGTCTTGCATCCGGCTGCGGTCGAGACATCGGCGGCAACGCCGCGAATGTTGGCGCCGGGCACGGCCTTCACCAGCGCCGCGGCCGCGGCGTCGACCTTGCCTTGTGCTCTGCCGTTGATCGTGACGTCGGCACCGGCGGCGGCAAGCCCCCTGGCGACGGCGTGGCCAATGCCGGAGGTCGAGCCCGTCACCAGCGCGGTCTTTCCCTTTAGATCGATCTTCATGAGATATCTCCATCCGTGATGACGGAGATATCGGGAGCGCCGCGCGCAAGCGCAATCGCCGGTCAAACGGGGAATGATTGCCCAATAAAAAAGCGGCGCACGGGGCGCCGCCTTTAAAAGCCAGTTTTCGGAAACTTACGCGGCTTCCGCGGCCTTTTCCTGCACCGGGCCGGAATCGAGGCCCTTGGCGTCGACGTCGCGGTCGACGAATTCGATCACGGCCATCGGCGCGTTGTCGCCGTAGCGGAAGCCGGCCTTGATGATGCGGGTGTAGCCGCCCTGACGGTCCTTGTAGCGGGCGGCGAGAACATCGAACAGTTTCCTGGTCTGGTCGAGGTCGCGCATCTCCGAGATCGCCTGCCGGCGCATGGCCAGCCCGCCCTTCTTGCCGAGCGTGACGAGCTTTTCGACGATCGGGCGCAGTTCCTTCGCCTTCGGCAGCGTGGTGACGATCTGCTCGTGCTTGATCAGCGCCGCGCACATATTGGCAAACATCGCGCGCCGATGCTCGGCGGTGCGATTGAGTTTGCGATGAACCTTGCCGTGACGCATGGAATATTCCTCAATACTTGTTCTGTCGCGACGGCTCGTCGGACGTCTTGCTCAGGTGGGCCGCCTGCGTTCGCCCAAAATGTAATGGCCGGAATATCTAGTGCAAAGACGCGCTTCGCGCTTTCGCGGCCACGACGGTTATCGTTCAATCAATAATGATCCTCAAAGCGCTTGGCCAGTTCGTCGATATTCTC
>JAQGKJ010000877.1 GCA_028290165.1 Bradyrhizobium sp.
CGACCGGAGATCTGCAGCGGGTGGTCGCGGCGCGGCGCAGTGTCGACGTTATGCATCGCTTTTCTCCTTCGATCGACGAGGTCCTGCTGGCCCTCAGTTGCCGGCTTGCCGCCGGCCAGACGGAACAGGCGGCGACGGGCTCCTACTCAGGCGGCCCAGTGCGGGCTCGAGCATTTAACGCAAACCTAGTCTGATCAAGGCCAACGGATCGATCCTACGGAGGTTGATTTGAATGTCGTGTTGGTTTGCGGCACGCCATACCTTGGTTTACGCGCCCGGCGCCGAGCGAAGCGCGTCGAGAGGCGATTGCAACGAGCCCCGTGCTCTAACCGTACGTCGCGTAGCGAGGCACGGCATGCCGAAGAACATCGTCATCTTCGGGGATAGGACCGGCAAAGACCGCGGCCCGCCTGCCCCCGGGCCGCGGATCAGCTACATCTACAAGATGTTTCGCGCGTGATCACCCCGGGCAACGTGATCGACCTCTGGGACTAGGTAGCGTTCTACGACGCAGCCTGGCACCGCACATTGGCGCGACATCATACATTCTTTTTACCGATCGATACCAACGAATAGGACGCTTGATGAACTGGTCGTCCCAAAGCTTTCCACCAGGACAATGGCGCCGCCCTGATGCGGCACGAAATCCGAAGTGGCGCGATGCCTGCCAAGGCGCGCGACGAGCTTGCCGGAGGTACGCCCGGCAAAGGACTGATTCATCCCCAGCAGGTTGCAAAAGCGGTCAGCGATCAGGCCGCGGGTAGCGAGAATGTGCTGAGATCAGGCTACGCGTGAGCGCATCCGATCCATTCCGTTGACGAATCATCGTCAAGTAAAGCGACCGTACTGGCCCGGCGGCTTAGAACCGCGCGCTGATTGATGTAACCCTTATCGGTGATCTCGCTTCGAGCCGGCGTCGGATAATGGCCAGCGCGCACCCGCGCGTTTAGTTTTCAATTCCCCGACTCAGCGGAAGGTGGCATCCAGCGGGTGGGTAGGTCAAAGCGAGTATCCGCGATGACCGACAAAGCGATTACTCTGACTCTGGAATTCGTCGTTCCGACGGTGTTAGCCATCGTGCTCGCGGTCTCGCTCTCGATCTGCGCAGTCTATTTGACCGACTGCTACCTTGGTCCGATCGAGCAAGCGTTTTCTCCGGGCGTCAACGGAAATTCTTGAATACGCCCCTAACGCTTGGGGGGCCAATCTCCGATTGCTCGCCAGCCGAGTTCGGCAACCCAGAGCGGCTCACCCGCCATCCGTCAACGCGGCAGCCACACGATGCCGCACGGTCCGTTGCAGTCGTTGCAGTGAGCCGGCTGGCCGAAGGTGCTGGCCAGTTGCCATTCCTGCGATTCATTGCTCCACTGGGCAACCGCGTGAGAAACGATATCGTCGGACTGGCAGTTGGAGCAGACGGGTGTTGACCGGGTCGTTGGCCGCTTGACGATTTGTCCCGGCTCCGGGTTTGAGCTGAAAGGATTGAGCAGTACCGCTTCTCTCATATTCTTCTTGCCCCCTTACGAACCGAACCCCACCCCTACCCCGGGACTGAGCTTAACCCCGGAGGGGTGATCCTGTCTTTGGCTGCCGCCTCTCATTGCTGTGGATTCCGTCAGCTGTGGTGCGCTGAGCACAGTCGGCAAGGCGGGGGGCGCTAAGGGGTAACCGAAATGAAAGAGGCCGCCTACCGAGGCGGCCTCCTTTGGATTGGAATCAGTGATGATGGTGTCCCCAACCGTGATGATGTCCGCGTCCTCGACCCCATCCGTAATGATGACCGTGACCGCCGTGATGGCCTCTAACCTGGATAACATCCCTATCTGTGTCTTTGATCAGCGTTTCCTGCTTGGCGAACGGCATTGCCGATGCAGGCAGGGTTGGAGCCAATGCAAAAGCGCAGGCCGCAAATCCGACTAACAAAAATCGCTTCATCAAACCATTCCTCCCTTGGACCGCGTTATCGCGGTAAGGAGAGAATGTTCGCCGCGGCCCGAAAGTTCCAGGCGTTACCGGGTATCGGCATCTGGGCGATATTTTTTGCGGATCATGATAGCAGCCTCGGCGTCGTCAGATAGGCCGCCGACAGAGACGTCGAATGCGCGCCTACACCACCAAAGAGAAAGCGAAGATAACCGCCGGAGCGGTGGCCGCATTGGTCATCACGGGGTGGCTTGTCGTGCTGGCGATCGCATTTCTTTCCGCCGGATAGAACGGGGACCGCCAAGCGGGGCCCAAGAGAAAGGCCGGACCCGAGACGCGCTCACTTTAGGGGCGGTGGCTCAACGTCCGGCGCTCGAGGTGTTGGATCCGGGATACCCGACTCGTCAACTTGCGATTTGAGATCGGCCGCCTTCTCGACGAGGACGGCTGCAAGGTCGGGATTCCTGGTTGATGTGGCGAACTTCAGAAGGGTCTCCGCCTGACGCACAAAATACTGCCTGCCTATCACGATAGCTCCCCACTTCAACTACCAACCGTCCCCGCAACTACATCGGATGCGCGATTTGGTTCCGGTCACAATGTATAAAAGTGTACTTAGGGAACTTCGCTCATAGGGTTCCGGCAGAGGACCCCCTAAGCCAGCGCGGATCCCTGCGTGGCCTCTGGGTCCCGCCCAAAACGACGGCGCGCGTCAACGTCCGGAGGACAGCGCTTCCGCGCTGACCGGCGTGTTGGGTACGTCGATAGTTGCGTCTATGACAAGGGGGCGCTAGGCGGTCCGACGCTCCGCGGCCTGTCGCGCTTCCGGCCTTGCGCTCAGGTCAGCACCGACCTTCAAGACTTGCCGCTGACAGGCCTTGCCATCCTCGGCAAGCACTTCCATCGCTCGTGAAAGCCAGTTCTGATATTCCCGGAGAATATCGGAGGGCGTCGCGGCATCGCAAATCTGTTTGGCCGCTTCAAGCGCCGCCTGCGTGCTCTTTTGACGCCGGGCAAACCAACCGTCGGCAAATTCCTTCAGGCCTTCGAGGGCGGTTTCCTGGTTCTGCCAGAACTGGATGCCCATCGGGGCATAGGCCTTTAGCGTAGCCGCTGGCTGCAAGATGTTCGGAAACAGCGTCACGTTATCGCTCATGACTTTCTCCGTTTTTGAATGGCCTGCCCGATGACCAGAATACCCTTCCCGCTGCGGGCCCGATGTTCAATATCGCACAGTCGCAAAAGTCCTCGCCTTCGCCATCTTTCTGTGTCCGCTATGGTTCCCTCTCCCACGATGGATGCAGTTCAGTGACCGGCCCCGAACTGAGACAGCTACGCAATGATCTAGGCGAGGCGATCGGCCGAAGCCTGTCGGCTGCCGACATGGCGAAGCTGTGCGGGCTTCCACCGGGCATCGGCGCCGACACGATCCGCCGATGGGAAGTCAGCGGTCCCAGCGGACCGGCGGGCAAATTGCTTCACATCCTGGCGATGGCCAGCGACCGCCACCCGATCCTGGAAAATTTCAACGTCTTCGACCGCTTCAATATTCCCGAAAGCAAGAGGCCCGCGCGACGGGAAGAGTTTCGCCAAAAGATGCGGGACGAGGTTCGCGAACGCCTCGCCGACTAGAGCGTTTTCAAGCGAAGTGGCAACCGGTTCGCGTCAAGAAAACCCGTCAAATGAAGAATCTAGAGCCCGCTTCGATTCTATCGAAGCGGAAAAGGCTCTAGTCCTGGCGGGCTGCCATGACGCCGGAACAGGCAAGACGCAGCGCTTTTGGGACGTATGTCCCCCAAGCATGCGCATGTGCGACGAATTCGCGGGGACCGCCTTCGGGCGGTCTTTTTTCTTGCTCCTCATTCCGCCGCGGGTGCGAAGAGCCTTTGGTCTTGAGTTTTGGAGGCGATTGGCTCGTCCACCCGCGTCCTGTTGATAACCCGTCGCCGCGCCGGCCGGCGCCGTGACAGCGACCTGCGGCGTGTTATCGACGGACCAGATGCCTCGCTCATGACGGACAGACCCACCATGCGGATCACCCTCGTCGGCTCCCGCCATTTCGGTGTGACGACTTTCAATATGCTGCGCCAGCACGGTGTCGACATCGTCCGGGTGGTCGTAGCTGATGGCGAAGACCGGCTCGCCGCCGCGGCACGAGCTGCCGGGATCGAGGTCGTCGTGCAGGCCAGTCCGAAACTCGTGGCGGCCTCCGAAATCGCAGGGGATACCGATCTTATCGTGACCGCGCACAGCCATGCGCGGATCAGCAAGGAGGCGCTGGCCGCCGCAAAACTCGGCGGCATCGGCTATCACCCGTCCCTGCTGCCGCGGCACCGCGGCATCGCGGCCGTCGAGTGGACCATCCGCGAGGGAGATCCGATCGCCGGCGGCACGGTCTATCATCTCGCCGACCGCATGGATGCCGGCGCCATCGCCGCACAGGAGTGGTGTTTTGTGAAGAAGGGCGAGACCGCGCGGGAGCTGTGGGAGCGCGCATTGGCACCGCTCGGCCAGAAGCTGCTCGGCGAAGTCATCGACTACGCCAAAGCCCACAACAGCCTGCCGGCGAGACCGCAGGACGAGCAATTCGCGACCAACGCGCCAAGCCGTTCGGAGTAACACTATACCGCCCGGGGACCTTCGCATTCGATGCCCCGGAGGTAACGAGCCCTCCCGGATAAATTGTTGTTCCCGACCGGGAACCAGTTGCCCCATCAAATATTTGATATCTAGGGAACTTTCAGTGTGTCGCGACGCAGCAAATTTTCAACACATTCTCCGCTGAATAAGCCGCAGCATCACGCAAATCGGGGACCTGATTCATGCGCAATCATCGCATCGGCAATCTATTGTTTGCTTCCGCCCTAACCGCCACGGCAGGCGTGGCCGCGGCCCCCGCAACCGCCCAGACACCCTACGACGGGCTCTGGAGTGTCACGATCGTGACCAAGGCCGGTTCGTGCGAACCGGCGACCCGCTCGACGCTCACCGTCGCGGACGGTAAGATTTCTGCCGCCGGGGCAGACGTTTCCGGTAGCATCGGACGGGAAGGCATTGTGCGCGTCTCGATTAACGGCGCCTATGCGAACGGCCAATTGAGCGGCAACGCCGGATCGGGGAAATGGAATGGGGCATCTGCGGGCATACCGTGCAGCGGACGGTGGGAAGCGTCACGGCAATAAAGCAGGCCGAACGGCCGACACGTTCATAATCATTCGAAGGCTGATATTAGCGTTCGTCACGTTGGTCGCGGCGAGTGTGTGTGGCTCCGCAAGCTACGCGCAATCGGGGCCGTTCGCCGGCATGGCCGGCAACTGGTCGGGCGGCGGCACCGTCATGCTCGACGACGGCTCGAGCGAGCGGATACGGTGCCGCGCATCCTATGCCGTCGGCGCCGGCGGGACCGGCCTCAATCTGAGCCTGACCTGCGCCAGCGACAGCTACAAATTCGATCTCAAAGGCAGCGTCATCTCGGACCGCGGCGTGCTTTCCGGGTCCTGGAGCGAAAGCAGCCGGGGCATCAACGGCTCCCTCGAAGGGCGCGGCGCCAATGGCAAATTTCAGGTCGTCGCGAGCGCACCCGGTTTCACCGCCAACATTTCATTGACGACGAGCGGCAACAAGCAGTCGGTCGCGATCAGGGCCGAGAGCCAGTTCAAGGGCGCCAATATTGCGCTCACCCGCATCTAGCCTTCGCCCCGCCGCGGCCGGCCCGAGTTAACTTGTCTTCGGTTTGGTCAGCCGGGCGGCGGTATCCTTTATGGTTTTTGCAATCAACAACGCGTCTTCCTTGTTGAAGGCAAAATCCTGCACGCCTTTGTGCGTGGTCAGCGAAAGCACCATGATATGGGGCTCGTTCTCGGGCCAGCCGGTCGCGAACGCCGTCACAAAATCCGCGGATGTGGATCGGTTTGTCATCGGGCGACGCCCTCAGCGGCCGGAACAAAGGCGGTAACTTCGATCTCGACCTTGGCACGTTCGTCGACGAGACCTGCGATGTAGAGCAGCGTCGAGGGCGGGAAGTTCTTCCCCAAGATCTCACGCCAGGCCGCGCCAATACCGGCGCCCGCGGCTTCGTATTCGCTGCGGCTGGTCAGATACCAGGTCAGGCGGACGATGTGCTGCGGCCCGGCGCCGGCTTCCGCGAGCAGCTTGATGATCCTTCGCAACGCCGTGCCGACCTGGCCAGCCATATCGGGTTGATATTCGCCCTTCTCGTCGCCGCCGGTCTGGCCGGCAAGGACGATCCACTGGCCGGGACCATCGACCGCGACGCCATGCGAAAATCCGCGTGGCTTTGACCATTCGGCCGGTTGCAGGATGCGCATGGGCGGGCTCCTCCAGGACTGTTATGGATCGTCATTCCGGATGGTGCGAAGCAACCGACCTGGAATGACCAAGATTTGTCGTTCCTTAGCACCGATCGCACCGGCCGCGCATCACTGCATCAGCATATTTGCGCGTTGCAAATCGGCCGGAGGTCGCCGATACCGGCCCTCCTTCCGAAACCTCCCGCGACCTGCGGCATCTCTGGCACTCCCCGCTGATGGACCGGACACCTTCCAAACCAAGGGCCGCGCTGTGGATGGCGGGCTGGCTTGCCCTGATGCTGATCGTGGCGATCGCCGGGCGGGAGGCGACGCGCGAATTGAACGTGTTTCAGGTCATGGAGCTGCGCTCGGGCCTCGGCTTTTTCATGCTGTACCCGCTGGTCCGCCTCAACGGAGGGTTTGCGGCGATGAGGACCTCGCGACCGCTGCAGCATACCGGTCGTAACCTCATTCAATATGGCGCGCAGCTCGGCTGGTTGTTCGCCCTCACCCTGATTCCGCTGGGTCAGGTGGTGTCGATCGAATTCACCATGCCGATCTGGACCGCGATCCTTGCCGCGAGTTTTCTCGGCGAGCGCATGACGGTCTCGAAGGTTGCGGCGATCGTGCTTGGCGTGGTCGGCGTCGTCGTTATTGTCAGACCTGAGACCGGGCAGATCAATCCCGGCCAGTTGGTCGCGCTGGTTGCTGCGGTCGGCTTCGGCATTTCCGTCGCCATGATGAAGTCTCTCACCCGCACCGAAAGCGCGCTGACGATCATTTTCTGGATGCTCGTGATCCAGTCCGTGGCCGGATTTTTTCCCGCGCTCTATGTCTGGAAATGGCCGTCGGCCTACGCGTTTTGCTGGAGCGTCGTGATCGCGTTCTGCGGGACCTTTTCTCACTACTGCATGGCGCGTGCGATGCTGCACGCCGATGCAACCGTAGTGCTGCCGATGGATTTCCTGCGCGTTCCCCTGACGGCCACGGCCGGCTGGCTGATCTATTCGGAGCGGCTGGACCTGTTCACGGTGCTTGGGGCGGCGCTGATCCTCACCGGCAATCTGTTGAACCTGCGGGCGGCGGAACCGCGTCCCGCGCGTGTCGGAACCTGAGCGGTCGGGTCAGCCCGTGACGAGCCAGAGCGTCGCCATCCCCCATTTTTTCCGCCGCTCCACCTCAAAATTGTGATCTAAATCACGGAGCTTCGCGCGCTGACTTCGATAGCATGAGCGTCACTGGATACCGCAAGCCGCGTTGCGTGGCTGCCGTCAAGATTTGGGCAATAGCCTAATTTTTTGTGGCGCGAAGTGTGGTTTTTTCGTGTAGTCTGCCGCCTGCGTTGCAGCTTAAGTTTATTCGATTCTACAGGGGATTTCAGATGCGCTACCTCACCGTCGTTCTTTCCCTGCTTTGCATGCTGTTCACCGCGGAGGCCGCCAAGGCCGAACGCCGGGTCGCCTTTGTCGTCGGCAACGGCGCCTACAGGAACGTGGCGCAGCTTCCCAACCCAGCGGTCGATGCCAAGGCGATGGCGAGCGTGCTTCGCAATGTCGGCTTCGAGGTCGTCGAAGGCACCAATCTGACCCGCGACAAGATGACGGAAAAGCTGCTCGACTTCGGCAAGAAGGCGCAGGGCGCCGACGTCGCGGTGTTTTTCTACGCCGGCCACGGCATCGCCATCAGCGGCACCAACTATCTGCTGCCGATCGACGCCGACATCAAATCGGAAATGGACGTCAAGCTGGGCGCCGCGATCAACATCGATCTCACCCTCGACCAGACCATGAGTGACGCCAAGGTCAAGCTGGTGTTCCTCGATGCCTGCCGCGACAATCCCTTTGCCGCGAAGATCAAGTCCAATGCCTCTACCCGCAGCGTGTCGGTACAATCGGGCCTTGCGGAAATGAAATCCGGCGAAGGCACGCTGATCGCGTTTGCGACCGGCCCCGGGCAGACGGCGCTGGACGGTCAGGAAGGCACCAACAGTCCGTTTACGCGCGCGCTGATTGCCCACATCACGACGCCCGGCGTCGAGATCCAGCAGGCGATGACCGAGGTACGTGCCCAGGTCAACGAGGAGACCAACAAGGGTCAATTGCCCTGGGGCCACACCAACCTGATCGGTTCGGTCTATCTGAACCCGGCTGCGGCGCCTGCTCCCGGCGCGGCGCCGGCGGCGTCCGGCCCGGCGGCGGTCGCCTCAGCCTCCTCAGGGACCGACGTCGAACTCGAGTTTTGGCGCTCGGTCAAGGAATCCAACAAGCCGGAAGAACTCAACGCTTACCTGAGCAACTATCCCAACGGCCAGTTCAAGTCGCTGGCGCTGGCCCGCATCGCCTCGCTGGAGAACGGCCCATCGACCACCACCCGCAACCTGACGACCGCTATCGATCCCGCCACCTTCAGTGAAGATGCCACGCAGACGACGGAGGATCAGATCGGCCTCGACAAGGGCCAGCGCCGCGACGTGCAGCGCCGGCTGACCGGTCTTGGTTTCGATACCAAGGTCACCGGGAAGTTCGATGACAACACGCGCTCCGTGATCAGGCGCTGGCAGGCGGCCCGCGGTTATCCCACTACCGGATTCTTCAACAAGCTGCAGCACAAGGCACTGTTGACCGAAATCGTCGCCACGACGCAATCGAGTTCCACTGACGACTCTGACGACAAGACCGCTCGCCGCCGCAGCAGCGGTGGAGGTGGCGGAGGCGGCCATCGTAGTGGCGGCGGAGGCGGCGGAGGTGGCGGCAATCCCGGTGCCTTCATCGGCGGCGCGTTGGGTGGGATGATGGGCGGCATGTTCCGGCACTGATCGTTCCGCTCCGCCAAGGTCAGAATCTCAACCAACATAAAGCCCGGTCAGTTGCCGGGCTTTTTTATTTCAAGCTTTTTTCACGGGCCTTTTTATTTCCTGCCTCGTGTGCACTCCGCGTGGCCCTCCGTCAGTTTCACGATTTTGTTGCCGCCTGACGTCAGCCGGCACATTTCCACTTCCTTGCCGGCCGGAACCGATTTGGCGCAGGTGATCTGCGGGTTGTTGTCGTATTTGGTCGTCGAGAATTTGCAGGTCACGATGCAGGAGGCGTCGCGATCGAGCGCATTGGTGATCAGGATGCTGGCGATGTCCTCGCCCGGCAAGATGATGCAGCTGTATGGCACCAGTTCCGCCCACGCCGGCGTCGACAGCAGACCGGCCAATAACATGAGGTGGGACATGGCCGATCGCATGGATTGTTCCGACGCTATTTCCCCGCCGCTTTTCTAAGCGCCTCATTGATGCGATCCTGCCACCCCGGCCCGCTTTCCTGGAAGTGCTCGAGCACGTCCTGATCGATCCGAAGCGAAACCAGTTCCTTCACACTCGGAAGCGCCACCGGCTTCGGCGGCATATCCGGAACCTTGGTCGTCGTCTTCTTGAACGCAGCCTCGGCTTCGGTCCGGGCATCGTTCAGGGTCCTGGGTCGTCTCGGCCGATCTGCCACGGCTAGATTCCTTCGAACAACGCCGTCGACAGATAGCGCTCCGCGAACGATGGCACGATCGCCAGGATGGTTTTGCCGGCGGCTTCCGGTCGCTTGCCGATTTGAAGCGCTGCGGCAATCGCGGCGCCTGAGGAAATGCCGCCGGGGATGCCTTCGGTGCGCGCCAGCGCGCGCGCGGTTTCGATCGCGGTGGCGCTGTTGACCTTGACGATCTCGTCGATCACCGAGCGGTCGAGAATGTCGGGAATGAACCCTGCCCCGATCCCCTGGATCTTGTGCGGCGAATGCTGCCCGCCGGACAGCACCGGACTTTCCTCCGGTTCCACGGCGACCACCCGCAGCGACGGCTTGCGTGGCTTCAACACCTGCCCAACGCCGGTGATGGTGCCGCCGGTGCCGACGCCGGCGACGAAGTAATCGATATTGCCGCCGGTGTCGTTCCAGATTTCCTCCGCCGTGGTGCGGCGATGAATTTCGGGGTTGGCGAGGTTCTTGAACTGCTGCGGCATCACGGCGTTCGGCGTTGTCCGCACCAGCTCTTCGGCGGTCGCGATCGAACCCTTCATGCCCTGCGCCGCCGGCGTCAGCACGATCTCGGCGCCGAGGAAAGCCAGCATCTTGCGGCGCTCGATCGACATCGATTCCGGCATCA
>JAQGKJ010000881.1 GCA_028290165.1 Bradyrhizobium sp.
ACAGGGCACGCAGGAGGAAGAGGCCGCGATCTCGCTCGGCGCCTCCGGCCTGCAAACCTTCTTCCGCGTCACTTTGCCCAATATCAATTGGGGCGTGCTTTACGGCGTACTGTTGTGCAATGCGCGCGCGATGGGTGAATTCGGCGCGGTATCGGTGGTCTCGGGGCATATCCGCGGCGAGACCAACACCATGCCGCTATTGGTTGAAATTCTCTACAATGAATATCAATACGTGTCGTCGATCGCGATCGCGTCGCTGCTGGCGATGCTGGCGCTGATCACGTTGGTGGCAAAAACCATTCTCGAACGGCATCTGGACGAAGGGCAACAGCCGCGTGGCGATTGAAGTCAGGAACATCGTAAAGAAATTCGGCGCGTTTGCCGCGCTCGATAACGTCGATCTGAAGGTTGCCGACGGCGAATTGCTGGCGCTGCTCGGGCCGTCGGGCTCCGGCAAGACCACGCTGCTGCGGATCATCGCTGGGCTGGACTGGCCCGACGCCGGCGAGGTTTCGTTCGACGGTGAAAACGCGCTCGTCCGTGGCGCCAGCGAGCGCCATGTCGGATTCGTGTTCCAGCACTACGCGCTGTTCCGCCACATGACGGTGTTCGAGAATGTCGCGTTCGGCTTGAGGGTGCAGCCGCGCGCGGTTCGCAAGGACGAGGCCGGCATCCGCAGCCGGGTCAAGGAATTGCTGGACATGGTGCAGCTCGACTGGCTCTCCAATCGCTATCCCAGCCAGCTGTCGGGCGGCCAGCGCCAGCGCATTGCGTTGGCCCGGGCGCTCGCGATCGAGCCGCGCATTCTGTTGCTCGACGAGCCCTTCGGTGCGCTCGATGCCAAGGTACGCAAGGAACTGCGGCAATGGCTGCGCTCGCTGCACTCCGAAATCAACGTGACGTCGATCTTCGTCACCCACGATCAGGAAGAGGCGCTCGAAGTCGCCAACCGGGTAGTGGTGATGGACAAGGGCCGCATCGAGCAGATCGGCACGCCAGGCGAAGTCTATGACGATCCCGCCACGGCGTTCGTGCACGGCTTCATCGGTGAGTCGATTGTGCTGCCGGTAGAGGTTTGCGACGGCTGCGTGCGGCTCGGCGGCAAGGCGTTGAGTATCGCAGCCGATGGGGTTCCCTGCGGCGCATCGAAATTGTTTATCCGCCGCCATGACATGCAGGTCGGGCCCGCCGGCAGCGGTGCGCTTGAGGGCGCGGTGCGGCGTGTCCGGACATTCGGGCCGATCCAGCGCGCCGAAGTCGCCCTGTCCGCAGGCGAGAGCGCGACCGTGATCGAGATCGACGCGCCCCGGGATCGGGAGCTCAGGACCGGCGATATCGTCGGATTGCAGCCCCGGCGCTACCGGATTTTCGCCACGCAGAACTGAAAACGTTCACCTTTCAGCCACGGTTGGTATGCAACAACTGCAGCCGGCTTGGGGGAATCAATGACGCGGGCGATCTTCGCCATTATCGGGCTTTTGGCGTTGGGCGGCTGCGCGTCGGAAGTTCCGATCGAAGAGCCGTCCATGTACGTCAGCATGGCCAGTCCCGGCGCCAGGCTCGATGCCCCGGCCGCAGCCTCGATGATCTCGCTCTATCGGCAGAATAACGGACTTGGCGGCGTGGCGGTCGATCCCGAATTGATGAAACTCGCCGAACAGCAATCGCAGTCGATGGCGAGCCAGAACAAGCTCGACCATGACGTCAAGGCGCCGCTGGCAAAGCGCCTGAATGCATCGGGCTACCCCGCGACCCTCGCGGTCGAAAATGTCTCTGCCGGATATCACACTTTGGCGGAAGCGTTTTCCGGCTGGCGCGACTCGCCCCCGCACCGGGCAAATATGCTGAAAAATGGTGTCACAAAACTAGGTATCGCGGCGAGCTATGCTCCAAATACCAAATACAAGGTGTTCTGGACGCTTATTCTCGCATCGTCGGACCCGCGATAAACTCGGCGTGATCGCCGTTTTCCCGCCTCGCTGATTGACGCCACCGCGAACTGACGCCACGGTACGGTGCAATCGCATTCCGCTATTTGAGCTGATGTCATGATGGATGTTTCCGATTCAGCGCAAGCAACGATACCTGCCGAGGCGCAGCGGGTGCTCGTTCTGCAGGGCGGCGGCGCGCTCGGTTCCTACCAGGCCGGCGCCTATCAGGCGCTGTGTCATTTCGATTTCGAGCCGAAATGGGTTGCCGGCATCTCGATCGGCGCCATCAACGCCGCGATCATCGCCGGCAACCCGCGCGAAACGCGGGTGGAGCGGTTGAAGGAATTCGGGGAGATGGTTTCTGCGCCGGTGCCGTGGAATCCCGTCACCAAGAGTGATCGCGGCCGCTCCCTGTTCAATGAGACCAGCGCGGCATTGATCGCTACCTTCGGTGTGCCCGGTTTCTTTACTCCCCGCATTCCACCGGCACCGCTTTGGCCCCCGGGCAGCCCTCAGTCGCAGAGCTATTACGACACCTCACCGCTGCGCAAGACGCTGGAGCGGCTGGTCGACTTCGACCGGATCAACGATTTGAAGTGCCGCCTCAGCGTCGGCGCGGTCAGCGTGACAACCGGCAACTTCAGATATTTCGACAATTTCGAATTCAAGAAACTCGGCAAGAAGATCGGGCCGGAACATATCATGGCATCCGGCGCGTTGCCGCCGGGTTTTCCCTCCATCGAAATCGAGGGCGAACATTACTGGGATGGCGGCGTCGCCTCCAACACCCCGCTCGACTATGTGCTCGATACCGAGACGACCAAGGATCTCCTGATCTTCCAGGTCGATTTGTTCAGCGCGCGCGGCCCGCTGCCGGTTTCGCTGCTCGAGGCCGCCGAGCGCGAGAAGGACATCCGTTATTCCAGCCGCACCCGGATGAATACCGACAAGAACAAGCAGGTTCACGACGCCCGCAAGGCGCTGCGCGCGTTGTTGGAGAAGCTGCCCGATCATTTGAGGAACGATCCGTCGGTCGAGATCCTGTGTCGGGCCGCCAAGGAAAACACCGTCACGGTGGTGCACCTGATCTACCGCACCAAGAACTACGAATCCTCTTCCAAGGATTATGATTTTTCCCGCATCGGCATGGTCGAGCATTGGGGCGCTGGCGTGCGCGACGTTCATCTATCGATGCGTCACAAGGATTGGCTGGAACGGCCGCAAAACGGCGAAACCATGGTGACCTACGATCTCACGGGGGACGGCACCGTGACCCTCGACGGCAAACAGGAGTAAGAAAAATGGGTACCTTGACAGGCAAGACTGCAGTGGTGACCGGCTCGACCAGCGGCATCGGACTGGCGTATGCGCGCACGTTCGCAGGCGCCGGGGCCAATATCGTTATCAACGGCATGGGCGTGCCCGCCGACATCGAGAAGGAGCGGTCCGCCATCGAGACCGATTTCAAGGTCAAGGCGGTCCATTCGCCGGCCGACATGACCAAGCCCGCAGAGATCGCCGATATGATCGCGCTGGGAGAAAACACCTTCGGTTCGGTCGATATTCTCGTCAACAATGCCGGCATCCAGTTCGTCTCGCCGATCGAGGAGTTTCCGCCGGAGAAATGGGAAACGATCATCGCGATCAACCTGTCATCGGCGTTTTACGGCATCCGCGCCGCCGTGCCCGGCATGAAGAAGCGCGGCTGGGGCCGCATCATCAATACCGCTTCCGCGCATTCGCTGGTGGCCTCGCCGTTCAAGTCGGCCTATGTCTCGGCCAAGCATGGCATCGCCGGCCTCACCAAGACCGTGGC
Source organism: Bradyrhizobium sp. (assembly GCA_028290165.1). The sequence continues at coordinate 3,748 of JAQGKJ010000881.1, forward strand.
GCTGGAGCTTGCGACCTTCAAGATCACCTGCAACTGCATCAGCCCGGGTTATGTCTGGACGCCGCTGGTCGAGCACCAGATTCCGGAGACGATGAAGGCCCGCAACATGACCAAGGAGCAGGTCATCCATGATGTGCTGCTGGCGGCGCAGCCGACCAAGGAATTCGTCACCTCCGAACAGGTCGCGGCGCTGGCGCTGTTTCTCTGTGGCGACGATGCGGCGCAAATCACCGGCGCCAACCTCCCGATCGACGGCGGCTGGACCGCGGAGTAGGGAAGGCGCCGACGCGGCCGCGACGTTAGAGTTCGTCATGGCCGGGCTTGTCCCGGCCATCCACGTTTTGCTTGTCGCCACCTCTGAAAGACGTGGATGCCCGGGACAAGCTCGGGCATGACGCCGAGAGAATTATCCGCGCTTCCCGAACGCCAGCACGTGCAGACCGAGGCGCTGGCGCACGATCCAGAACAGCAGCACGGTCTCGAAGGCAAGCGAGATCGAGGTCGCGGCCGCAGCGCCATGGCCGCCGAACCGCGGCACCAGCGCGACGCAGAGCGCGACGTTCATGACAAACGCCAGTGCATAGGCTAGCGCGCAGATGTGCTGATGGCCGAGCATGTTGAGTAGCCGCTCGACCGGGCCGATCGCGGAGCGCACCACGAGACCGATGGCCGCGACGAACATGATGTCGTAACCGACCACGAATTGCGGCCCGAACAGCCACAACAGCGGCTTGCCCAACGCCAACAGCAGGATGGTCGCGGCCAGCGACGGCCAGAACGTCCCTTTGATCGCATGCGCGACATAGGCCGACAGCCGTGCCCTGTCGCCCTGCGCGTGATATTCGGCGAACCGGTGCGCCGTCGTCGCCGACATCGCGTAGTGAATGAACGACACCAGCGCCAGTGTCTTCACCACCGCGAAATAGACGCCGACCTCTTGCGACGAACGAAATTGCTGCAACACCAGCACATCGGTGTAGGACAATAACAGATAAAACCCTTCGACCATCAGGATCGGCAGCGAGATCGAAAGCCAGCCGCGGAAATCGTACGCCTTCGGGCCCGCCTCGATATGGCCGCCGAGGCGGCGGTTCAGCACGATCAACTGCCCGATCATGGCGATCCAGACGGCGGCGGCACTGGCGAGCATCGCAGCCGTCGCGCCAAGATGGAAGCCGAGTGCAAAGGCGCCGGCGGTAAAGCCGATGATCAGCGACTGCCGGACGATGAACTGCGGCATCAAGCCGAGCCGCATCCAGTCATGCGAGCGCGCGATGCCGTCCTGGGTGTTGGCGACCACGAAAGCCGGCAGCGTGAGGCAGCCGATGTAAAGCGGCAGAACCGCATTGCCGTCGATCCACGGCGACAGCAATTTGACCACGCCCGCCAGCAACAGCGAGACAACCGCGGACACGGCAAACGTCATCCAGCGGCTGCCGGCCAGGAAGCCGCGCAGCAACGCGTGCTCGCCCGCGGTGCGATACTCGGGGATGATCTTCTGCGCCGACGCCGAAATACCAAAGTCCATCATGCTGCCGAGCAGCAGCACCCAGGTCCAGACATAGACATAGACGCCGTAGTCCGAACCGCCCATCCAACGCGCCAGCAGGATCTGCGAGAGATAGGCCAGCGCCGCGCTGACGACGCGAATGACAAAGATCGTACCGGCCAGCCGCCGGGTCACGGAGGCTTCGCTGGAACCGCCGAGCAAACCGCCAAGCATCGACCGCAGCCGCGCGATCGGGCCGGTAGGCGATGCTGTCGTGGATTGTGCGTCCATCACGGCCACGGCGGAGGTTCCCCAACCAAACCGCATCAATGCGGCGACCATCGGGCCTATCAACGATTCGTTAAGATTCGGTCTCCCAGTGTCGCCGCAGAACGGCCTCTCACTGTCGTCCCCGCTTCACGGGGACGACACAGGGTCAATCCAGATTGATATTGAACTCGTAGGAGCGGTCGCTGCCGACCAGCGTCAGTTTCAGCGCGGCACCTTCGGGACTGACCCCCGGCGGCACGCCGTCGAGTTCGAAGGCGAAGCGCTTGACCCCGGGCGGGCTGCGCTCGAGCAATTTCGGAACCGGCAGCCCCCAGTCCGGTGTCGGCCCTTCGACGAACAGGTTGACCTCCTTGGCGTCGGGGCTGACCACGTCGACCAGCACGGTGGATTTGCCGTCGCGCTTGACGTCGCGGATGGTCAGGGGATTGGGATCGCCGACATTGGCGGGCTTCGGCACGGTGTCGAGCGCCGCGAGCAGCGCGCTGTCTTCGGTGCTGGCCGCGCTGGTGAAAGGCAATTCGGCGCTGGCTTCGACGGGAATGCAGAGCTTTTCGCAGACCGCGTAGTTGATATCGGCGCGAAGCATCACCGGCTTGTCGGCAGCTTTCGCGACGATCCGCAACGGCAGCACGAACTGGTTGTGATAACCCAGCGAGTGGCCGCCGGCGCCGTCGTCGAATTTCGAAGGCGCCGGCCACAGCACGGTCACGGCTTCGACATTCTCCGATTTGGAGAAGTCGAAGCGCGGCGGCACCCCGGAATCGCCGGGCGTCCGCCAGTAGGTTTTCCATCCCGGCTGCAGCTGAAAGCCGATGCCGCCCAACAGCACCGCGCCGCTGCGCGATCCCGCCAGCAGGCGGACGGCGGAGTGGTCATCGCGTTGCCAGGGCGAGGCATCCTGGGCGCGCGCCTCGATCGCCAGGGATGAAGCAAACAGGAATGACGCAAACATTGTCGCGGCAAAGCCGAGCGCGGCGCGTGAGGGAACTGTGACCATCATGAGACGTCTTTACAGCCAAGCAACGTTGCAAACCATTGAATTGCTTGTGATGTATGACTAAAGGCGGCCGGATGCTTGATTGACAGAACCGCCACCCAATATCAGGATATGGATCAACATTGAGAGTCCTTTGCGGATGGACCCTGAAGGCAAAAGACCGAGGATTGGGCGCCGCAAGGAAGCTGGCGTCGGCGACAATTCCTCCAATCGCGGCTATCTTGACGGTCAGTTGCTGATCGCCATGCCGGTCATGGGCGATCCGCGCTTCGAGCGTTCGGTGATTTATCTCTGCGCGCATTCCCCGGAAGGCGCCATGGGCATCATCGTCAATCGCCCGGCCGGCAGCATCGATTTTCCCGAACTCCTGGTGCAGCTCGACATCATCAAGAAGGCCGATCAAATCAAACTGCCGGAAAACGCCGAGACGATGAAGGTGCTCAAAGGCGGCCCGGTCGATACCGGCCGCGGCTTCGTGCTGCATTCCAGCGATTTCTTCATCAAGGATGCGACGTTACGGATCGACGAAGGAATTTGCCTGACCGCAACCGTCGATATCCTCAAGGCGATCGCCAAGGGCGCAGGTCCCAAGCACGCGATCCTCGCGCTGGGCTATGCCGGCTGGGCGCCGGGGCAGCTGGAAACCGAGATCCAGGATAATGGCTGGCTGCACTGCGACGCCGATCCGGACCTGATCTTCGGCGGCGACGTCGAGGAAAAATACCTCCGCGCCCTGCGCAAGATCGGCATCGATCCCGGCATGCTGTCGAACGAAGCCGGACACGCATAGTGCGATTGGGCGAAGGCGCCTGACATAACCGCTACGTCGTCCCTGCGAAAGCAGGGACCCATAACCACAGCAGGTTATGGTCAGGCCAAAGTCGTCCAACAGCGTCTCTCAAAAACAAGCGCCGCGGTGTATAGGTCCCTGCTTTCGCAGGGACGATGATGGAAATTTGCCCTTACTCCGCAGCCTGCTGCGCGACCGTTGGCTGGGTGCCGGCGACGGTCGCCCGGCGCATGTCGCGCGGTTGCGACTGGTCGTAGCGGCGCACCCGGTGCATGGTCTGGCGGTTGTCCCACATCACGAGGTCATGCACGGTCCATTTGTGGACGTAGACGAAGTCCGGCTTGGTGGCGTGCTCGGTGAGGTCGCGCAACAAGACCCGCGCTTCGGGGACGCTCATGCCGAGGATCGCGCCGGCATGCGACGACAGATACAGCGACTTGCGGCCGTGCACCGGATGGGTACGCACCAGCCGCTGCCGGACCGGCTTGAACATCTCCTTTTCTTCATCGGTGTAATCGAGGAAGCCCAGCGAGCCCCGCGAATACATCAGGGAGTGCTCGCAGATCAGGTCCTCGATCTCGGCCTTGGTCTCATCGTCGAGCGCGTCATAGGCCGCGCGCATGTCCGCGAATTCAGTGTTGCCGCCCTTGGGGTTGACCACGCGCGCCGACAGCAGCGAGAATTTTGCGGGGATCGGGCGGAACGAACTGTCCGATTGCCACAGGCAGTTGCCGAGATTGAACAGATGGATGCGGTGATCGCGCGGCAGCGGCTTGCCGTCCTTGTCGAGGTTGGAGACGTCGTTGAGGCCGGTAGAGAGCCGCGAATCCTGCGGCTTGACGATATTGCCGCCGCGCGGATTCTCGCGCTCGCCGAAATTCAGCGCAAACGCCATCTGCTGCTCGTCGGTAATGTCCTGATCGCGGAACAAGAGCACGGCATATTTGTCCATGCCGGCCTCGATATCCCTGGCCTCCTGCGGCGTCAGGGGCTTGCGCAAATCGACGCCGGACACCTCGCCGAAAAAATGCGGGTGAAGCTGCCGGATCGAGACCGTCATGGCGTTTCTCCTGGTCGGGGGATGCGGTTATCCCGCTTTGTTTGGTCGAAAAAACTACTCCCGGATGGCGGGAAGTCAACGTTTCACGGGCCACGCGGGGCACACATCTGTCATGCCCCGACTTGATCCGGGCATCCATCAATCTTCGGAAGCTGCTATGGTTTCGGCACAATCTGAAATCCGGGGCTTGTGATGAACGAACTGGACTTTGGCGGGAAACAGATTCTGGTGGTCGGCGGCAGTAGCGGCATCGGCAACGGCATCGCACAGGCGTTCCGGACCAAGGGCGCGCGCGTACATGTCTGCGGCACCCGCGCTTCCGCCGCCGATTATTCGCCTGCCGAGGGATCGCATCTCGAGGGCCTCGCTTACGCGCAGCTCGACGTCAGCGACGCGAGCGCGATCGAGAATTTCAAGCCTTCGTTCGACCGGCTCGACGTGCTGGTGCTGGCGCAGGGCGCGGTGATCTACCGGCGCGGCGAATTCGAAATGGCCGGATTTCGTAAAGTGCTGGAAGTGAACCTGATGAGCCTGATGGCCTGCGCCGGCAAATTTCATGCGATGCTGAGCGCCAGCAAAGGCTCGCTGATCATCGTCAGTTCGACCGCCGCCTATCATTCGACAAAGGGCAATCCGGCCTACAACGCCTCGAAGACCGGCGCGGTCGGGCTGACCCGAACGCTCGGCCAAGCGTGGGCGGAAGATGGCATCCGCGTCAACGGAATCGCGCCGGGCCTGGTCGATACCAAAATGACAAAAGTGACGACGGCAAATCCAAAGCGGCTTGAAGGCGCGATCGAGGGGATCCCGCTGAAACGGCTGGGAACACCGGCCGACATGGCGGGCGCCGCGCTGTTTCTAGCTTCGCCGCTTGCTTCCTACATCGTCGGCCAAACGCTGGTGGTCGACGGCGGGCTGATTCTCTGAGGATCGCATTCGTCGCCGATCGCGGGGCGGCGCATCGACGCATTCCGGAACCGGAATGAGCCTCATCGGTTAGCTCACCGAGAACCATCTCACGCAATTCGTGAACAGCCTGTTCCCCGGACCTGATTCCGAGGAGGAAGCCGTTTTGCGATCGCAACAAGCGCTAGCCAAGGAGAGACGCGATGGACAAGGATCGAATTGCCGGCTCGGCAAAGGATTTCGCGGGCAAGGTTGAAGGCGCCGCCGGCGATATCGCAGGCAATGCCCAGACCCAGGCCGCGGGCCGCGCCCGCGAGGCCGCCGGCACGGCGCAGAACCTGTACGGCCAGGCCAAAGATGTCGCGCGCGACGCCACCGATGCTGCGGTGGGCCTCGCCAAGGACGCCTACGAGAACAGCGGCGAGACGTTTCGCGACGGCTCGCAGGCGGTCGCGAAAAAAGTGCAGGACAATCCGCTCGGTGCGCTCCTGGTCGCCGGCGCCATCGGCTTTGCGCTGGCGCTATTTATGACCCGCCCGCCGCGCCGTCCGCCGCCGCGCTGGCGCTAATCTCGCTGAGCGCCGGCTGACGCCGTTGCGCATCAGCGCGCGAAAAAACCCGGTACCGAGGCCGATCGTCCGACACTACCCGGCGGGCGCAGCACACCGGGCGGCGTCCGCGATGGCGGCGGCTGGCGCGGCGCGTTGCCAAAGCCGAAGAAGTTCCGCAGCGACGGTGCTTGACCCGGCTTTTTCGGCTTCGGCGCGGCCGTTCCATCGGGACCGACGGACGCCACCGGCGTTTCGCCCTTGGCCTGTTCGCGGCCGACTTCGCGGCGTGGCCAGACGAAATCATCGGCGCGGCCGGCGGGCGGCGCCAAGGGCTCGCCCTTGACCAGCGTGCGTGCGGCGAGCGCGTCGACGGCGGCAGGGCGCGAACCCGGGCCGCCGAGCAATTGATCGGTGCCGACGGAAGACGCCACCAACGGGATGATCGGGCCAGCGAGCGGACGCGGCGCCGGCTGACCGGGCACCGCGTTGGCGTCGGGCGTTGCCGGTTCGGTCGGCAGCGCTATGGGCGCAGAGCGCGCGGCCAACAGCCGGGTGATCTCGCGCTCGACATAATGCGCGAGTTTTCGCGCGCCGGGCTTGGTGAAATACACGCCGTCGTAGGAACGCAGCTGGCGGATCTGGCCTTCGAAGTCCGGGCCCTTCTGCAGGAAGCGGCCGGCTTCGTCGACGAAACCGTCCCAGACGTCGACATAGGTGATGCCGGCCTTGCCGGCGGCGTCGCGATACAGCGAGTCCAAAAACAGCATGTCCGCCGTCGCCTTGCCGCCGCGCACCGCGGGCAGTCCTACCCAAAGCACCGGCACGCCCTTCGACTTCATGATGCCGATCATCTCTTCGATCTTCTTGGTGTAGAGCTCGACCCAGCGCTCCTCGCGAAACTCATAGACGCCGTTTGGCGAGCGCGTGCTCTTCTCCGGCGCGAGGATCGGCGGCGCATCATTGTCGGCGGCATCGTCCGGGGACAATTCGGTGTCGACCGTTTTGTCGTCCGGCTTCGCAGCGGAATCCGTCGCGGCATCCGGCTTGGCGCCGGGTTTCGCGTCCGCGGGCTTGGCATCCGGTTTGGCCTTGGCGTCCTTCTTGTCGTTCCTCTTGTCGGTTGGCTTGCTGTCGGATTTCTCGGTGGCCGGCTCGCGCATCGCGACGCGATCATTGAGACCGAGCATGACGACGATGGCATCCGGCTTCTCATTGGCCAGGATCCCCTTGGCGGCGGCGGCCCAGTCGGCCGGATCGCCCTTCGGCTGATATTTGATCAGGCCGGAGACGGTCTTGTGCCGGCGGATGACGCCCATATCCGGCTGCTCGGCGTAAGCGTCCTCGAGACCGTAAGCGAGCCAGTCCGCCATGCCGTCGCCGAGCACCAGCACGTTGCGATCCGGCACGGCCGCGTTGTCGCGCTTCTCCGGCGGCGGCGCCTTGGAATAATTCTCCACTGGCCGCCTCGGCGCTTGCTGCTGGAATGGCGCGAACAGATCGCCGCCGAACCAGCCGCCTCCGC
>JAQGKJ010000146.1 GCA_028290165.1 Bradyrhizobium sp.
AGGACCATGGCCACACGCCCGGCAAGATCGATCCGCCGCGCGAGGAACGCACAATTGAATTTCCTTTGACCCTCGACTTGAGGACGCCGCTGCTCCCTTGAGACTAGGGCAGGAGAGTCGGATGGCGGCACACGACGGCCAGGAAAGCAGTCGGGCAAGCAGTCAGGCAAGCAGGGTCCGCCAGGGCAATCGGCGGGTGGCGCAGTGGACGCGCGACTATGTCCGCCTTCCGGGTATTACCGACGAATACATCTACCAGGACGAGGCCACACGCGCGGTCTGGACCCGCTTCTTCGAAGCCTTCTCCACGATGGCGCCCGGTGACATCGAGCGGCGTTTTGGTTCGGCCGACCGGCACTTGAGGGAAGCCGGCGTGACCTATCGCGCGCCCGGCGAAACCGCCGACCGGCTTTGGCCGCTGAGCCATCTGCCGCTCCTGATCGGCGAGGCCGATTGGCAGCAATTGACCGCCGGCATCGTGCAACGCGCGCAATTGCTGGAACTGGTGCTGAGCGACCTCTATGGCGAGGGCCGGCTGGTCGCCGAGGGCGCGATCCCCGCCGCGGCCATTGCCGGCTCTACCGAATATCTGCGCTCGGTCTGCGGCATCAAACCGCCGGGCGGCCGCTATCTGAATTTGTATGCCGCCGACGTCGGCCGCGGGCCCGATGGACGCTGGTGGGTGCTGGGCGACCGCACCCAGGCGCCGTCAGGAGCGGGCTACGCGCTTGAAAACCGCCTGGTGCTGTCACGCGCGTTTACCACGCTCTACAAATCGATGAATGTGGAGCGGGTGGCGCCTTTCTTCGAGGCGTTCCGTGACTCACTGCGCGCCAGCGCCGACCGCGACGAGCCGCGCATCGGGCTTTTGACGCCCGGCCAGTTCAGTGAAACCTATTTCGAACACGCGACACTGGCGCGTTATCTCGGATTCCTGCTGGTCGAGGGCGACGATCTCGCCGTCAGCGGCGACCGCATTCATATCCGAACCGTCGCGGGCTTAAAGCGGCTCGACGTGCTGTTGCGCCGGGTGGATTCCAATTTTCTCGATCCGCTCGAGCTCAACGCCTCCTCGCAGCTCGGCGTGCCCGGCCTGATCGACGTGCTGCGCAAGGGTGGCGTCGTCGTCGCCAACATGCCGGGCTCGGGCGTGATGGAGGCCCGCGCGCTGTTGGGCTTCCTGCCCAGCCTGAGCCGGCGCTTCTTCGGCGAAGATTTGAAGATGCCGCATATCGCGACCTGGTGGTGCGGCCAGAAGGCTGCGCGCGAGGAAGTGCTGTCGCGGCTCGACAGGGTTGCCATCGAGGGCGCCTACGGCAGAGGCGTTCCCGGTTTTCCGGGTCACGGTCCGGTGCTTGCCGGCGAATTGTCGGCCAGCGAGCGCGAACGGCTCAAGGCGGCGATCAACGAACGCGGCATCGATTATGTCGGCCAGGAACTGGTGCGGCTGTCGACAATGCCGGTGTGGGACAACGGCCGGATCACGCCGCGTCCCTTTGTGCTGCGGGTTTTCGCCGCCGCCACCCCCAATGGCTGGACCATCATGCCCGGCGGCTTTTGCCGGATCGCCGAGCAACTCGACGCCCGCGCGGTGTCGATGGGCGACGGCGCGCGGGCGGCGGATGTCTGGGTAGTCTCCGACAAGGCGGTTTCGCCGATGACGCTGCTCCCGGCCGGCGATACCGTGCGGATCCGGCGTATCGCCGGCGTGGTGCCGAGCCGGGCGGCTGACAATCTGTTCTGGCTGGGCCGTTATCTGGAACGCGCCGAGGCGACCCTGCGGCTGGTGCGGGCGCTGGGGACGCAGCGCGACCCCGGCAAGGGATCGTCGACCGTGCTCCACTCGGTCGAGCGAATCCAAAGGCTTCTGGTGACATGGGGCGCCACCACGCAGGCGTCGCGGACCCAGCCCTCGAAGGTTGCCGCTGAAGCGCTGCAGGCCGAGGACAAATTCGGTTCGGCCTTGTCGCTGGTGCGCTCCGCGCAGCGAACCGCGACGTCCTTGCGGGAACGGCTTTCGCCTGACGCCTGGCAGGTGATTACCGAGATGGCTGAGCGCCTGGCGCAGGAGATTGAAGATGACGACGGCGTTGTCGTTGCCGCCGAACTGACACTGCAGGAACTCGCAAGCTTCGCAGGGCTGGCGCAGGAAAACATGAACCGCGCCGCCGGCTGGCGCTTTCTCGAAATGGGCCGCCGCGCCGAGCGCGCCATCAACACCGCGCGTTTCGCCCGCCAGTTCGCCTATGACGAGGCCGGCGGCGAGGATCTCGACATCCTGCTGACGCTGGTGGATTGCCAGATCACCTATCGGTCGCGTTATCTCGTTGGCCCGCTGCTGGCGCCGGTGCGCGATCTCGTCGTTCTCGATCCCTACAATCCACGGTCGGTCGCGTTTCAGGTCTCTGCGCTGAACGATCACATCGCGAGCCTTCCGACCCTGAAAGAGGGCGGACTGATCGAGCGGCCGCAGCGACTGGCGGTAGCGCTGCAGGCGACATTGACGACGGCAGAGGCGGCATCCCTGGACACCAAGACGCTGTTCGCGCTGGAGCAGGATTTGCTCAACCTCGCCGATGCCGTCGGATCGCATTATTTTCCGCATGGGCCTAATGCGAGCCGGCCAGAGAAGCTGACGGGCCTCGCGTGATCTACGACATCCGTCACGTCACCACCTACGGATACGAAAGTCCGGTCAGTTTCGCGCGATGCTCGCTGCGGCTGGAGCCGAAAAACGGCGACGGACAACAATTGATCTCGCACAGCGTCGATATCAGGCCGCGGCCCGCGGACCGCACGGTGCGGCGCGACTTCTTCGGCACCCATACCGAGAGCATCCTGATCGAGACCGCGCATCGCCACCTTCGCATCGATTCGAGGTCGCGGGTTTCGGTTTCCCGCAGCGCGCCGGGCCGCACCACCCAGGGTCCTGCGTGGGAAAGCGTCCGCGACGTGGCATTCGCCGCCACCAGTCTCGGCCCCTCTTCTCCGATCGGTTACGTCTTTGCCAGTCCGCTGGTGCCGGTCCTTGAGCCGGTCACCGGATATGCGGCCCAGAGCTTTCCGCCGGCTGGTGGCGTCCTTGCCGGCGCGGTTGATCTGATGCACCGGATCCGCACCGAGTTCAAATACGACCCAAAAGCAACCGTGATCTCAACGCCGCTCAAGGAAGTGTTCGAGAAACGCCACGGCGTTTGCCAGGATTTTGCTCATGTGATGATCGCCGGGCTGCGCGGCCTCGGACTGCCGGCGGCCTATGTCTCCGGCTATCTGCGCACCATCCCGCCGCCGGGCAAACCGCGCCTCCAAGGCGCGGACGCGACGCATGCCTGGGTCTCGCTGTGGTGCGGCGAGGGCCTCGGCTGGGTCGGCCTTGACCCGACCAACGATCTCCTGGTCGAGAACGATCACATCGTGCTCGCGGTGGGGCGGGATTTTTCCGACGTCTCGCCGGTCGACGGCATCATCGTGGGATCGCGCAAGCAAAAGCTCGGCGTCGCCGTGGATGTGCTGCTGGTGGAATGACGCCGCCGCGGCAGCGTGATCTCGAATTGCCAGGACAAGTCCTCAAGCCAAGTTTTCAAGACAAGTTTTCAAGACAAGTTTTCAAGACAGATTTCGAAGACATCAGGCATGTTTGACGCCCGGTTTTTTGCGGCAATTTTGTTTAGATTTTTAACCACATCTTTGCAATTTGCCCGGCCGGTAGCTCGATCCGTCCGCCCGGAAGGCACTTTTTAATCGTCCGCCCTTACGTTCGGACCCGCAGGTAAGGAATTTTCGAAAAGTTTAAATTCGGGGGTCGACCATGACTTACGTATACTCCAGGCTGGAACGCAGTCTGTTCAGCGCCACCGCATTGTTCTGTACTGGCGGTCTTTCGATGTCGCTCGGGCTCATCCTCGCCTACGATCTGCGGCTTGCGGATGCGTGGGTCTGATCTAAAGGACCGGCTGAAAACGCCATACGAATAAAGATTTCTTCGAAGGGGACAGCACGCGGAAGCGCGCCGTCCCCTTCGGCATTGCGTGCATTGGGCAACCGGCATTCCCCGCGCGCTCGTTTTTTGGGCGGAACGATCATACACGACTCATATCAGACGCTTCGCGCCGCGGGATTGCGGAGCCGTATCTTATCTTGGCTGTTTGAAATTTCGAGCAACAAAGCGACCGCGACGTCGTCCCTGCTTCCGCATGCTTCCGCAGGGACGACTGGCCTCAATCTCAGCCGGCAGTTCTGGTCCGCGGTGCGGCATCGCCGTCGTGGGCAACCGGGTCGGCGCGCAAATTGTGGAAGAATTTGTCGACCTCGCGCGACAGGATTTCCGCTGTCGAAGTCAAGCCGCTGGATGCCGAGAGGACCGATGTCGCCGCCTTGCTGGTCTTGCCGATGGCATCGTTGAGCGAACCAATGTTGACGACCAGGGTCTCGTTGCCCTGCGCGGCCAGTTGCGCATTGGCCGAAATTTCACGGGTCGCGGCGTCCTGCTGATCGACGGCGCCGGCGATATTCGAGGTGACTTCATTGATCTGGCGCACCGCGTCGCCAATTTCGCGCACGGCGTCGACTGCATTGCGCGTCGATGCCTGGATCATGCTGACGTTCTGGCCTATTTCCGAGGTCGCCTTGGCGGTCTGCCCGGCAAGGGCCTTGACCTCGTGCGCAACGATCGCGAAGCCGCGACCGGCCTCGCCGGCGCGAGCGGCTTCGATGGTCGCGTTCAACGCCAGCAGATTGGTCTGCGCGGCGATCGCCTGGATCAGATTGAGTACGCCGTCGATGCGCTGGGTAGCTGCGGCGAGGCTTTCGATTTCGGCGACCGATTTTTCGGTCCGTTGGCCGGCTTGTTCGACGACGCCTGCGGAGTGGCGGACCTGTCGGCCGATCTCCTCCACAGAAGCCGACAGCTCCTCGGCGGCACTGGCGACGGCGTAGACATTGCTGGAGGCCTGTTCGGTCGCGCTGGAGGCGGCAATGGAGCGCTCGCTGGCATCCGACGACACCTTGGTGATCGACTGCGCCGTGTCGCGCATGGCTGACGCATTATCGGTGACGGCGCGCAGCACACCCCCGATCGCGCCGCGGAACGCTTCGACGGAGGCTTCGATGTGCTGGGCCCGCTCTTCGCGCGCTTTGGAATCCAGCAGGACCTGCGAATTGAGATTGCGGTTGCGCTCCATCGCCTCCTGGAAGATCTGGATGGCCCGCGCCAGCGCACCGATCTCGTCGGCGCGGTTGGTATGGGGAACCTCGACATTTTCGGCGCCCTCGGCGACCCGCTTGATGGTGGCGGTGATCAGCGAAAGCGGCCGCGCAACCGAGCGGGCGATAATCAGCACGCCGGCGCCGACCAGGACCAGCGCCAGGCCGCCGAGACAGGTCAGGAGGAAGGACATTGAGCGGTTGGCCTCGGTTTGCCGGCCGATCTGCTTGCTGCGTTCGTCATAGACCCTGGAAAGCGCTTCAAGGTCCTTGTTGAGGGCGGAACGCACCGTGCGATTGGCATCGTTGTCGCCCCACTCACGGCCTGCGGCGGCACCGATCTCCACGCCGCGGCGTACCAGTTCCTTGCGGAAATCGACAAACTGCTCGATGCGTTTTTTGAAGGTGGCGAACTGCTCGGCGTCATCGGCCCGGACGATGGATTCCCAGTCCTTGACCACGGCGAGAATCTGGTTGTTGAACTTGAGAAGTCCATCGCCATACTTCTTCACGTCGGCGGGTTGCGTCGACATATAGATGCCGCGGGATTCCATCACGACCGCATAGACCAGCGCATTGACGCGCTCGACATTCAAGGCGGCGTGGCTGGCGACCGCGATGGCTTCGGCGATTTCGGTGTTGCGGCGGGTGTTATAGTCGGAGAGGGCGGTGATGGCCGCGGTGAGCACGGCGAACAGGCCGAAGATCGAGTACAGCTTGAGCGCGAGCGAAAACCGGGACGCCATGGCTGCGCCGGAGGGCGAGTGACTGGATTTCATCGTTTCAGGCATTGCAGGCCTCAGAAAGAGGCCGGAAAAGCACCGTCGGCCGTTTAAAAATTATGCTAAATTTTGATGG
>JAQGKJ010000169.1 GCA_028290165.1 Bradyrhizobium sp.
CTCTATCACGGCACCCAGCAGATCAACCAGGGCCAGATGGACCGCTGGTCGATCGTCACCACGCTGAACTATCTCGCCCATGACGAGGAAGTCGAGATCGTGCTGGCGAAAGCGCATCACTACCGCACGCAAGAGGGCCGCGACATCGTCAACAAGATGGTGCGGCTCGCCGACCTCACCCGCAACGCCTTCGCCAACGGCGACCTGTCGACGGTGATGAGCCCGCGCACAGTGATCACCTGGGCCGAGAACGCCGAGATCTTCTCCGACATCGGCTTTGCGTTCCGCGTTACCTTCCTCAACAAGTGCGACGAGCTGGAACGGCCGCTGGTGGCTGAATTCTATCAGCGCTGTTTTAATGCGGAGCTCGCGGAATCCTCGGTGAACGTGGCGATGTCGTAGATGTCGTCCCCGCGAACGCGGAGACCCGTGCGCCGGGAAGTTTCAAGAGAGTGATGGGGCTGGAGAGCGGCACAACAATGACCGCCGGTGGTTATGGGTCACTGCTTTCGCAGCGACGACGGCGGTGAGGTGGTAATGACGACGTCGAACCAAAAATTCCGCACCGGATCGAAGGAAGCGCCGACCGAACCGTTCAAGCGCGCGGTCACCGCCTGCCTGCGCGCGATCGCGAAGAAGCCGGAGCTTGAGGTGACGTTCGCCGCCGAACGGCCGGGTCTGGCGCCGGGCAAGGCGCGGCTGCCGGAGCCGGCGCGCAAGATGACCCGCAGGGACGCCGCGATCGTGCGCGGCCATGCGGACTCCATCGCCTTAAAGCTCGCCTGCCATGATCCAAAAGTGCACCGCAAGCTGATGCCGGGAAATCCGCAGGCGCGCGGCGTGTTCGAGGCGGTCGAGCAGGCCCGCGTCGAGGCACTCGGGTCGCGGCGGATGGCAGGCGTCGCCAAAAATCTGACCGCGATGCTCGACGATCATTTCCATCGCGGCAAGTTCGACGAGATCACCGAACGCGCCGACGCGCCGTTATCGGACGCGCTGGCGATGCTGGTGCGCGAACGCCTGACCGGACTGGCGCCACCGGCAGCTGCGCGAAAAATGGTCGACCTGTGGCGGCCGGTGTTGGAAGGCAAGATCGGCGCCCGGCTCGACCGGCTCGACCGGCTCGCCGAAGATCAGGCGAAATTCGGCGACGCCGTGCATGATCTGTTGAGTGCGCTCGAGTTCGGCGACGAGCGCAATGCGGAAGCCGACGACGACGAGAACCAGGACGAGAACCGCGACGGCGAGAACGATCAGTCCGGCGCCGAGGGCTCACCCGACTCCGACGCCGCGCAGGAAATGAGTGCCGACCAGGCGCAGGCTTCCACCGACGAGATGTCGGAAAGCGCGATGGAGAGCGCGCAGGCCTCCACCAGCGACACCTTCGATGACGGCGAACTCGGCGACGACGAGACGCCGGGGGAGGCGACGCGGCCGAATTCGCGCGGCGCCAATGAACCGCGCGGGCCGGAATATCACGCCTTTGCGCCGAAATTCGATGAGGTGATCGCGGCCGAAGACCTCTGCGACCATGACGAACTCGAACGGTTGCGCAGCTATCTCGACAAGCAGCTCGCCCATCTGCAGGGCATCGTGGCCCGCCTCGCCAACCGGCTGCAGCGCCGTTTGATGGCGCAGCAAAACCGCGCCTGGGAATTCGATCTCGAGGAAGGCATCCTGGATCCCGCGCGGCTGTCGCGCGTGGTGACCGATCCCTATCATCCGCTGTCGTTCATGCACGAGAAGGAAGCGACCTTCCGCGATACCGTGGTGACGCTGCTATTGGACAATTCCGGCTCGATGCGGGGGCGCCCGATTACGGTCGCCGCAACGTGCGCGGATATTCTGGCGCGGACGCTCGAGCGCTGCGGCGTCAAGGTGGAGATTTTGGGTTTCACCACGCGGGCCTGGAAGGGCGGCCAATCGCGCGAGGCGTGGCTTGCCGCCGGCAAACCGGCCAATCCCGGACGGCTCAACGATCTCCGCCACATCATCTACAAATCCGCCGACGCGCCGTGGCGACGCGCGCGCAAGAATTTGGGATTGATGATGCGCGAGGGCCTGCTCAAGGAGAACATCGACGGCGAGGCGCTGGACTGGGCGCACAAGCGGCTGTTGGGTCGCTCCGAGCAGCGCAAGATCCTGATGATGATTTCCGACGGCGCGCCGGTCGACGACTCCACTTTGTCGGTCAATCCCGGCAATTATCTGGAGCGCCATCTACGCCACATCATCGAGGAAATCGAGACCCGCTCGCCGGTCGAACTGATCGCGATCGGCATCGGCCACGACGTCACCCGTTATTATCGCCGCGCGGTCACCATCGTCGACGCCGAAGAACTCGGCGGCGCCATCACCGAAAAGCTTGCCGAATTGTTCAGCGAGACCCACGGTGCTGCGCCCGCCGCGACAGGTCAGCGGCGCAGACTGCACTCCTGAAATATGCGCGCAGCCCCCAGCCGCCGCCGCTTCCTGACATCGACGGCGGCGGGGCTTTCGACATTTGCGATCCCCGGCGTCACGCGGGCGCAAGTCGCAACCCAGCCGCCGCCAAGACCGCTGCCGCCGGATGAATTCTCGGTCGCAGCCCCGGTCCCGATCGAGGTCAATGCCCGGCCGCTGCCATCCTTCGACACCCGCGATCGTGCCCGTGGGCGGTTCGGAAAACTCGAATATCGCAGCGGGCTGGTCCTGACCTCGGGCTTTCGCGGCTTTGGCGGGCTGTCGGGATTGCGGCTCGATGCCAAGGGCGAGCGCTTTATTTCCTTCAGCGACAAGGGCAGCTGGTTCACCGGCCGCATCGTCTACCGGGGCCGCGAGATGACCGGTCTCGACGACGTCGGGGCCGCGCCGATGCGGGGGCCCAACGGCCGGCCGATCACCGCGCGCGGCTGGTTCGATTCCGAATCGATCGCGCTCGACGGCTCCCTTGTCTACATCGGGCTCGAACGCGTCAACCAGGTGCTGCGTTTCGATTTCAGCAAGGGCTTTACGCGCGCGCGGGGCGAAGTCGTGCCGATGCCGCCGGCGGTGAAGAAGCTGCCGTTCAACAAGGGGCTGGAGGCGCTGGTATTCGTGCCCAAGGGCCAACCGCTCGCGGGCACGCTGATCGCGATCTCCGAGCGCGGCCTCGACCCGCAGGGCAACCTGATCGCGTTTCTGGTCGGCGGCCCGTCGCCCGGCCAGTTCAGCGTCCGCCGCGCCAACAATTTCGACGTCAGCGACGCGGTGCTGCTGCCCTCGGGCGATTTGCTGGTGCTGGAGCGCAAATTTTCGTGGCTCGCAGGCGTCGGCATCCGCGTCCGCCGCATCGCGCTCAAATCGGTGGCGCCGGGCGCCGTGGTCGACGGCCCCTCGATCTTCGAGGCGGATTTTGGCCAGGAGATCGACAACATGGAAGGCATCGACGCCCATGTCACGCCGGAAGGCGACACCGTGCTGACGATGATTTCCGACGACAATTTCTCGCTGCTCCAGCGCACGCTGCTATTGCAGTTCACGCTGGTGGAATGATTTTTACCTCCCCCTCTCCGCTTCCGGGAGAGCGGAAGAAGAGCCGGAACGTTTCTTGCAACGCTGCAATCGGCCCACGGCGGTCGACGAAACCGGAGCAATCGATGCGCAAGTCTATTCCGTTGATATGTGTCCTCGCGGGCCTCGCCGCTTCCGCCATGGCGCAAGCAGAAACCTGGCCGGCGCGGCTGATCAAGGCGACCATACCGTTCGGTGCCGGCAGCGCCACCGACGTGGTGCCGCGGCTGGTGTTCGATCGCCTCGCAGTTGAACTCGGCCAGCCGATCGTGATCGAGAATCGCGCCGGCGCCGGCGGCACGCTCGGCACCGCCGTGGTCGCGAAGGCCGATCCTGACGGCTACAGCATCCTGGCCCATTCCTCCGCGCTGACCATTGCGCCTGCGATTTTCCCGAACCTGACGTTCGACGCCACCAGGGATCTTGCTTCCGTCCTGATGCTTGGCTCCAGCGCCAATGTGATGATCGTGCCGGTGTCGCGGCCGTGGAAAACCGTGCAGGATTTCATCGCCGACGCCAGGGCAAAGCCGGGATCGATCTCGTTCGGCTCGGTCGGCATCGGCAGCGCGGTGCATATCAGTGCCGAGAAATTCCGGCTTGCCGCCGGCATCGAGGCTACGCACGTGCCCTATCGCGGCGGCTCGGAGGTCGTTACCGACATCCTCGGCGGCCGGATCGATTATTATTTCTGTCCGCTCGCGGTCTCGCTGCCGCTGATCCGCGAAGGCCGGGTGCGGGCGCTCCTGGTATCGACGCCGCAGCGCGTCCCCGACCTGCCTGACGTGCCGACGCCGCTTGAAGCCGGATTGAAGAACGCCGAAAGCGCGATCTGGTTTGGCGTGTTCATGCCGGCGAAGACCCCGCGCGACATTATCGAGAAATTCCATGCCGCGGGTGTGAAGGTGCTGACCGATCCATTGATGCAGGACAATTTGAAAAAGCTCGGCGTCGAGGCGATGCCGATGACGCCTGCCGAGATGGACAATTTTGTCAGGCGCGAGACGGCGGCCAACATGGAAGTGATCAAGGCGGCCGGGATCAAGCAGTAGCGCGCTTTCGTGGATGCCGGGACAAGCCCGGGCATGACGAGCTCTGCGATGAGCGCGCTTCCTCTCCTCCATTGCTGCAGGTTGAGGAAGGGACCCCGCCTCGCTAGATAGAGACAAGAGTTCCTTCCTCTCACCCGGACACCCCCACATGAGCGCCCTGTTTTCTCCGATAAAACTGCGCGGCCTTGCGCTTCCCAACCGCATCATGGTGGCGCCGATGTGCCAGTACTCGGCCCAAGACGGCGAGGCCAATGACTGGCATTTCACGCATATCAATTCGCTGGCGCTGTCGGGGGCGTCGATGTTCTGCATCGAGGCCACGCATGTCGAGGCCATCGGCCGTATCACGCCCGGATGCCTCGGGCTGTGGAACGACGCCACGGAAGCCGCGCTGCGGCCCATCATCGCCTCGGTGCGAAAGCATTCGAAGACCGCGGTTGCGATGCAGCTCGCGCATGCCGGCCGCAAGGGATCGAGCCATGTGCCGTGGGATGGCGGGCAGCAAATTCCGATTGCCCAAGGCGGCTGGCAGACCGAAGGTCCATCCGCGGTGCCGCACAAGGAGGGCGAGTTGCCGCCGCTGGCGCTCGATACGCCGGGCCTCAAACGCGTACGCGACGCGTTCGTCGGCGCCGCCAGGCGCGCCGAGCGGCTCGGCCTCGATGCCCTCGAGCTGCACTCGGCCCACGGCTATCTCCTGCACCAGTTCCTGTCGCCGATCGCCAACCGGCGTACCGACCAGTATGGCGGAAGCTTGCAAAACCGCATGCG
>JAQGKJ010000219.1 GCA_028290165.1 Bradyrhizobium sp.
AGATCCTCCCGTTCGCCGACCGGCAAGCTCTGAAAGTCTATCGACAGTTCGAGCGCGGGATTTGTCACGCGATAAGGCCGGCCTGAAAATCGTATATGCTGTTGTGCGCCTCCAGATGAGATCAAAGCGGATGAAAGAGAAAAAGGAAATCGTCGAGAACTGGCTGCCGCGTTACACCGGCACGCCGCTCGCTGAATTCGGAGAATATATTCTCCTGACCAACTTCGACCATTACGTCGAATGGTTCGCCACGCTGCACGGCGGTCTGGTGAAGGGCATGGATCGACCGATGCCCAACGTGACCGCCGATGGAATCACTCTCATTAACTTCGGCATGGGAAGCCCGAATGCCGCGACGGTGATGGATTTGTTAAGCGCCATTGCGCCGAAAGCCGCCTTGTTCCTTGGCAAATGTGGCGGGTTGAAACGCAAAAATCAGATTGGCGACTTGATCCTGCCGATTGCGGCCATTCGGGGCGAAGGTACCTCGAACGATTACCTGCCGCCGGAGGTTCCCGCGCTGCCTGCGTTCGAGTTGCAACGCGCGGTGTCGACGATGATCCGCGATCTCGGTCACGACTACTGGACAGGTACGGTGTACACGACCAATCGTCGTGTCTGGGAACATGATGATCGCTTCAGGGATTTGTTGCGACGTACACGAAGCATGGCGATCGACATGGAGACTGCGACGATCTTTGCTGCAGGGTTTGCCAATCACATTCCGACCGGCGCGCTGCTTCTTGTGTCCGATCAGCCGATGATCCCCGAGGGTGTGAAGACTGAAGAGTCCGATCGGACCGTGACGGCGAACTATGTCGAAAAGCATATCAAGATCGGGATAGAGGCCTTGAAGCTCGTACGGCGCCGTGGGCGCAGCGTGAAGCATTTGCGTTTCGAAGAGGATTTCGATGGAGGGCATGAGACGTAGAGCGGCGTCGCACCGCCACAGATGTGGCCAAGGAGCAATACCACGGGTTCCCTGTGTTCACTTTTATACGTTTCGCGGGAATGAAATTCCGACTTCTGCATCATGGATACGGGTTGGTACTGTATGTGGGGATCGTTGGTGCTCGGCAGGAACTATTTCACGCGTCAGGCGACGACGCTTCTGAAGTTCGCCAAATCAACCAGGAACCCAGAGCTTGCAGCCGTTCTCGTCGAGAAAGCGGCAGATCTCAAATCCCAAGGTGACGAGCCCGGTATGCCGGACGCAACACCTCTGGCCCCGGACGTCGAGCCACCGTCCGCGAGATAAGGCCGCCTCTGTTGGCGGAGAGTTGATGAGAGGCCGCTACCCGGCGGCCTCATTGCCTGAGGCGCGCAAGAGCCTTTGACTAGCGCGGTGCACCCAGCGCGCTAAACGTCAGTCCGGCGAGTGACGGCTCGGAGTGTTTTCCCCCGAGCCGTCTCGATACCGATCACCAGACGTACCGGCTCTGCAGTCCGCCGGAATAAACCGGCGCGCCGTAGTACACCGGCGCGGGACCGTAATAGTAGCCATATCCCGGCCCGTAACCGTAGGCATTTGCCGCCAGCGTGGCGGCAACGGCAGCGGTGGCAAGAGTGGCAGCAGTTCCGGCGCGAAGGCCACGCGCCTCCGCCGGAGCGGTCGCAGAAGCAGCCGCAAGCGCGGTAACCGCTGCGAGAATCAAAGCTGTTCTTTTCATCCGTAATCCCTTTCCTTTGATCATCTACCAACAGACGGAATTGGTTGTTGTGAGAGCTGGAGCCGTTCGTGTCCGCCTGCAGTGGACGTTACGAACTATCGGGAATGGAGTGTGTGTGCGGCGTCACACTCGCTCATGCCCATCCGATTGAGGGCGATAAGCAGGACGCCGCCTCTTGCGATTTTTGTCCTGCTTTGCCGGACTGAAAAATTAGCAAAAAATTAGGGTTACCCAATCGCGAAAAATCAGGGTTAGCCAATCCTCAACGCTCAGTGTTTTTTAAGCATTCCCACTCACTGTGGTTAACGGCGCGTGCCGGTAACAGTTGTGGGTTGTGTCCCAATGCAAAAGATCTCAGTCGCGGTCTTCAGCCTGCTTTTGGGCACCAATCTCACAAGTGCGGCCGACTTGCCCAGTATCGTCGTGGCCCCCAGGGCTCTCTGGTCCTGGACCGGCCTTTATATCGGGGGGCATGTCGGCGCAGGCGTTGGGACGTCGCAGTTTTCCGATGCCGCCGGGCCGGCCATCTATGGCGGCAATGTCAGAAGTCCCGCGGCGGCGGGCGGCGGGCAGATCGGCGCCAACTGGCAAATTCCCAATTCGATTTGGGTTCTCGGGGTCGAGACCGACGCAAGCGCTGTGGCTGCCGACGGCACCGCGACCTGCCTCGCTTCATCCGGCTTTTTCATCTCCGCCAATTGTCATGTTCGTCAGGTTGCAAGCGGCGGCCTGACCGGCCGGGTAGGTGTCGCGACCGGCGCACAGGGCCGCACCCTGATCTATGCCAAGGGCGGCCTGGCCTGGCTGCGAGAGCAAATCGACCTCACCAGCAATGGGATCATTCCGCAGACATCCACCGGCTTCGACGGCATGCGATGGGGATGGACGGTCGGCGCCGGCGTGGAAAAGGCGCTGACGCCGGCCTGGTCGCTCCGGCTCGAATACGACTACGCGAATTTTGGCGACATCAGCGTCGCAACGCCCGCCAGCTTCCTCCAGGTTCTTCCGCCGTCCGCATTCGGATATCTCCCGACCGCAGGCGGCACCACGAGCGTCGGCCAAAGCGTGCAGACCGTCAAAGTGGGCATCAACCTGAAACTGGGTGAAGACATCCACGCCCAATGGGAGCCGCCGGCCTCGGACTATCGCCTGAGAGGGACCGCCGACGCAGCCTATGTTGCGGATACCCAAATCGAGATCGGAGGACGCACCTGGTATTCTTCCGGCAGATTCCAGAAGGATCTGGGCGGCACCATCAACCAGTCGCAGCAGGACCTGCTGGTCTCCAGGCTCACCTACGACACGACTTCCGCGACCGGGGAATTGTTCGGCCGCATCGACTCCAGCTCGAATCTGTTTCTCAAGGGTTTTATCGGTGGCGGGGCTCATCTGTCGGGCAAGATGCACGACGAAGACTGGGTGGCCTTCAACGCCGCGGTCCCCTATTCGAACACGTCCTCGAATCCGGTGAAAGGAGATTTGGGTTACGCCACGGTCGATGTCGGATACGCGGTGTTTCACGGGCCGAGCTCCAAAGTCGGCGGCTTTGTCGGCTACAATTATTTCAGGGAGAACAAGTCAGCCTATGGCTGCGCCCAGATCGCCAACCCCTATTCCGACTGTATCCCCTCGATACCCGCTTCCACCCTGGGCATTACCGAAAACGACACCTGGCATTCATTCAGGCTCGGCCTCAACGGCGAGGTGAAGCTGATGGATCGGCTGACATTGACGGCGGACGCCGCCTATCTGCCCTTTGTGGCATTCCGCGGCACCGACAATCATCTGCTGCGAACCGATGTTGCCAACACCGTCTCCACCGAGACCGGCAACGGAAAGGGCGTCCAGCTCGAGGCCATCCTGACGTATTCGTTCGCGAATTCCTTCAGCGTCGGTGCCGGCGGCCGCTATTGGGCGATGTGGGCAACGGATGCCTACACCAATATTTTCGGCACGGCCTGTCCGTGCCAGACCTTGCCGTCCCGGACCGAACGCTATGGCGGGTTCGTCCAGGCCTCCTACAAGTTCGACGGATTGAAGTAGCTTTGGGCGCGATCGACGTGCTTTACCGCCGTTGGGATTTTTGCAACATGTCCTGATCCCGCCGCCTGCAGTGGTCAGGAATCTGAAGGGATCGTCGGACCTTGAGGCATCATCCCCGCCATGACTGATTTCCACGGCGTCTTTCCCTATCTGGTCTCGCCGGTGGACGCGGACGGGAAAATCCGCACCCAGGTGCTGGCGCGCCTCTGCGACGATCTCATCAAGTCCGGCGTGCACGGATTGACGCCGCTGGGCTCGACCGGCGAGTTCGCCTATCTCAACAACGCGCAGCGCATGGCGGTGGTGCAGACCACGATCGAGGCGGCAAAAACCCGCGTGCCCGTGGTTGCCGGCGTCGCCTCGACCTCTACTTCGGATGCCGTCATTCAAGCAAAAGCCTGCCAGAAGCTCGGCGCCGACGGCATTTTGGCGATCCTAGAAGCCTATTTTCCGCTTCAAGACGCGCAGGTCGAATCCTATTTTCGCGCCATTGCGGACGCGGTCGATATTCCCGTGGTGATCTACACCAATCCGCAATTTCAGCGCTCGGATCTGACGCTCGACGTGATCGCGCGGTTGTCGGCGCATCCGCGTATAAAATATATCAAGGACGCCTCCACCAATACCGGGCGATTGTTGTCGATCATGAACCGCTGCGGCGACGCCATCC
>JAQGKJ010000236.1 GCA_028290165.1 Bradyrhizobium sp.
CTCTAGCTTAAGGTCAACCACCTCGGGCACGCCTTCAAACACGATGCCGGCGCCGGAGAGTGCCGTCGCCATATCTTGCGTTGGCACCACGGATACGCGCGCGATAACCGCGTCGGCGTCCTTCTCCGCCAGCAATCCGAACCGCGCCAAGCTTGCCAGCGTCTTTCGGATTTCGCCGAGCGCCTCGGCTTCGAGTGCCGCAAACTGGTCGGGGGATCGCGCCTTGACGTCAATCATGATGACGCCGTGGCCGGCATAGGCGAAGGCGACCGCGATGCCGCGACCCATGCGGCCGGCGCCGAGACAGGCGACGGTGGGGCGAGCCGCGTTCATCGCTCAAAACCCTCGCGCAACAACCTCTGAAGCTGGCCGCGATCGAGGGGGCCCAGACCGAGGCTTGCCAGCGTGCGTCCGCCCGCCAAAAAATCCTCGCCGCAGATCACGCCGCCGATGGCCAGAAAAGCCTGCGCCAGCGGCGTCGCAACGCGGGCCAGCTTGCCAGCTGAAACCAGAAAGGACAGCCCGAGCTGCAAATCCTCCCGCATATAGCGGTGCTCCGTCAGCACGATCCGCTCGCGCCAGTCGCCGGAATCAGTCAGGCGATCATGCGAGCCGCGGCCATACATCCATTGCTCGCCTTCGCACGCGTAGTGATGCGCCAGGGGAAAGTGAGGGCCGCCATAACCAAAACCCTCGCGCACCGCGATGCGCTCGGCGTCGAGCGCGTCAGTAACGAGGCGGATCGAGGCTCGCGTGCCTTCCTTGTGGATGTCCCAGCGCTCGAAATGCTCGATCGGACCGGCGTTCATGACAATCAGCGGCGGATGGATGATCGGGCCGGCATTCATCAGCGCGGCTGACAGTGCGTCGCCGCAGGGTTCGATCACGCGGGGAAACGCACGTCCGATCACATCGAGCGCATGACCGGCGGCATCCAGTGGAAAGACCCCGACCGGCAGCCGTTTGGCGCGGGTGGTGACGGCGACTTCGAACGGGCCGTGCTTGCGCGCGAGCCATGGCAGCGTACCGGTCTCGGCAAAGCTTAATCTTGCGCGATTGCCAGCGTCATGAGCGGCTTTCGCAAAGATCATCGAGCCGAACGTTGCCGGCGGCAGGAACACCACTTGGCCATCCCCAAGATGCGGCGCGAGGTGGCTTGCAATATCTGCCTGCGCGAAGGCCGGGACTGGGCACAGGACGAGTTCGGCGTCGCGGACGGCTTCGCCAATATCGGTCGTCACCAGCGCTAATTTCAATTCGTGCCGTCCATTGGCGTCCTTGACGACAATGCGCGAACCCGCCGTGCGATGCTCGGCCACCGCGCCCACATCGCGCCGCCACAGCCTGACGTCATGGCCTTGCAGCGCAAAATCGCCCGCGGCCGCAAACGAGCCATTGCCGCCGCCGAGTACCGCGATCTTCAAATGGCTTCTCCTTGCGAAGATACCGGCGCGTCAAGCCGCCTTAGCATGAAATGCTGCACCTTGCCCAAGGCCGTTCGCGGCAAGTCATCGACGAACACGATATCGCGCGGCACCTTGAATCGCGCAAGCTGCGTCAACACATGCGCCTTCAGGCCTTCCGCCTCGACCGAGCAGCCCGCGCGCCTGATGACATAGGCCACCGGCACCTCGTCCCATCTGGGATCGGGCCGTCCGATGACGCCGCATTCCCTGACGTCGGGATGTTCCAGCAGCACGCGCTCGACTTCCGCCGGATAGATGTTTTCGCCGCCGGAAATGATCAGGTTCTTCTTGCGGTCGTGCACCCAGAAATAGCCGTCGGTGTCGCGCAAGCCGATGTCGCCGGTGCGATACCAGCCGTCGTGCAGGGCTTCCCGGGTCGCTTCTTCATTGCCCCAATATTCGCAGAAAACGTTGCGGCCGCGCACCGCGATTTCTCCCAGTGTGCCCGGCGGCAACTCGGCGCCGGCGTCATCGATCACGATCGCCTCGCAGCACAGGCCGGGCAGGCCGGTCGAGCCGACCCGCGAGAGATCGCCGCCGAGGCGCGTATAGATCGCGATCGGGCAGGTTTCGGTCGAGCCATAGACCTGAAGCACCGGCACCCCGCGCGCGACAACGCGATCGATCAGGTACGGCGGCACGATGGTCGATCCCGTCGAGACCGCCCTTAGCGAGGACAGATCGGTCGCGGCCCAATCGGGATGGTCCGTCACCGCCTGAATGATCGCGGGCACCAGCACGGTCAATGTCGGGCGCTCGCGCTCAATGGTCGTGAGTGTTGCGTCCGGCGTGAAACGTGGATGGATCGTCACGGTCGCCCCAAAATGCAGCGCCGGCGTGGTCTGTATGTTGAGGCCGCCGACATGGAAGAACGGCAGCACGGTGAGCACATGATCATCCGAGGTGAGGCCGTGCATGTGCTGGCTCATCACGGCGTTCCACAATAGCGCTTCCTGCCGCAGCACCGCGCCCTTGGGCCTTCCAGTGGTGCCCGAGGTGTAGACAATCAGCAGCGGGCAGCTGAGATCGGTATGGGGATTGCGGCCATCGCCACGCGCCTGCGCCAGCAGCGCGCCGAATGCACTTCCGCGCGGAGGCGCAAAATCGAGCCCGACGATACTCGTGTCGGGCAGGCTTCTTTCCAGTGCGGGAAGAATTTCGGCAAAGGCCGCTTCCAGCAGCAGCACCTTTATCGAGGCATCCGACAAGATGAAGAGTTGTTCGGCCACCGCGAGGCGCCAGTTGAGCGGCACCAGCAAGGCGCCGAGCCGTGCGCAGGCGTAGAGCAGCACGAGATAGTCGGGCCGGTTCAGGCTGAGGATCGCGACGCGATCGCCGCGGCTGACGCCGAATTCGGCCTTCAGCGCGCGCGCCGTTTTCGCGATTCGCGCAGCGAACACCGCGTAATCGAGAGTCTCGCCTCCAAACATAGTCGCAGGCTTGTCCGGCGTGAACGCCGCGTTCCGCTCGATGAGATCGGAAAGGTCCATTGTCGAACTAGTCGTCCGTCTCGCCGGTCTCGTACAGCGCTTCGCGGCCGATGCGGTCGAGACAGAGTTCGGCGGTCCATGGCAGCATCAGCGAACCGCAGCGGCTGTCGCGGTAGATCCGTTCCAACGGCAGGGACTTCAGCATCGCCTGGCCGCCGCAGGTGCGGATCGCCAGCGTCGCGAGCTCGTTGGCACCTTCCATCGCGGAATATTGCGCGGCATAGGCGCGCAGCACCTGCTCTTTGCTGGGATTGGCATGGGCCTCGGTGATCGCCTGAAACCAGATCGCCTTGATCTGCTCGAGCTTGATCTGCATCTGCGCCACCGCGATCTGCTTGGTCGGATACATCCGGCGCTTGACCGGCGGCGTGCCCGGCACCTCGCCGCGCAGGTAGCGCACGGTGAAATCGTAGGCGGCTTGCGCAAGCCCCATGTAGGTCGGCGACAGCGTCAGGAACATATGCGGCCAGCGCATCGCCGCCTGGAAATAGACGCCGCGCGGCATCAGCGCCGCATCCTCCGGCACGAACACATTCTTGAACAATAGCGTGCGCGACACCGTGCCGCGCATGCCCAGCGGATCCCAGTCGCCGACCACGGATACGCCGTCGGCCCTGGCCGGCAGCGCGAGGTAGAGCGTATTGCGGCGGGAGGCCTTTTCGCCTTCCGCGATTTCGGTGCAGAGCACGCCGTAATAATCCGCGTGACCCGAGAGCGACGCAAAGATTTTCTTGCCGTTGACGATCCAGCCGCCTTTGACCGGTTTTGCTTCGGTGCCGAATGCAACGCCACCGGCGGCTGCCGCACCGCCTTCCGAGAACGGCTGCGAATAAACCGCGCCATCGCTAACGATACGCTTGTAGTGAATGGCGCGCCGGCGTTCGTGTTCGGCGCGAGTCGCCGCATCCATCTCGAGATCGTCGGCCAGCGGGCCTGACCACAAGGTCGAGCAGACGTGCATGTTCCAGGTCAGCGCGGTCGCGCCGCAATAGCGGCCGATCTCAGCGGCGGCCAAGGCATAGGTCTGGTAGTCGGCGCCGAGGCCGCCATGTTTTTTGGGGATGGCGATGCCAAGCAGCCCCGTGCGATGCAGATCCCGGTAATTCTCGGTCGGGAATTTGGCGTCGCGGTCGTAGGCCGCGGCGCGGCCTGCGAACATGCGCTGGCCAAGCTCGCGCGCGGAGGCAATAATCGCAGCCTGCTCGTCGTTTAGCCGGAACGCCCGGGGATCGAAGATCGAGGCATCCGGATTGATCTCGTCGACATCAATCGCGGTTTTGCTGGCCTGTACCGTCATCATGCCGTCACTTGTGTTGCAGCCACATTGGCTTTCAGGAAAGAATCCAGCGCGGCGTTGAAGGCGGAAGGGCGCTCCAGATTGGCGAGATGGCCGGCGCCTTCGATTTCAACGTATCTTGCGGACGGAATAAGGCTCGCCATCTTCGCCATCATCGGCGCCGGTGCATTATTGTCCTTCGAGCCCGACAATACCAGCGTAGGGACCGCGATATTCCTGAGCGCGCCTCGCTGGTCGAACCCCAACAGCGCTAGCATGGTGGCGCGATAGGTTGCCTCGGGAACGGCGGCCATGTAGTCCCGCGCCAGCTCCATACCGCCTGCGTCGGGATGGTCACCGACCAATTCCCTGACCAATGTCGGCGCCAGTGAGACCATTGTTTCGCCGCGATCGAGCGGGCCGAGCCGCGCATCGATGAAGGCTTTTTGCCAGTCGCCGTCGGCTTTGCCGAACGCCGGGCTGGTCTGCGCCAGCACGACGGCGTCGGCAATGGCTGGATTGTTCGCCAGCAATTGCTGAACGATCATGCCGCCGATCGAATGCCCGACCAGGATGGGTTTCGTCGCGCCGACCTGCCGCAGGAAATGTTCCAGCGCGTCCGCCAAGGCGGCGATGCTGACGGCTGGAAGCGGCGCCGCCCCGACATAGCCGGGCATGTCCCAGGCTATAGCGCGATAGCTACCCTTGAAAAAATCGAGTTGTCCGCGCCACGCCCGTGCCGCGCCGCCGATGCCATGCAGG
>JAQGKJ010000255.1 GCA_028290165.1 Bradyrhizobium sp.
TGACCGCGATCTGCAGCGGCAGCGGCCATGACGCGGCCTCCCGGCAGGCTTCACGCAGAATCCATTCGCCCATCGAGACGATCAGGCCGCTTTCTTCCGCGAGCGGGATGAAATCGCCCGGCGAGACGAAGCCGCGCACCGGATGCAGCCACCGCGCCAGAGCCTCGAAGCCGATGACTTCGCTGGAGGCGACAGTATGGCGCGACATCGCCTGCGGCTGGTAATGCAGCGAGAGTTCGCCGTTCTTGATCGCCACCGAGAGATCCTGGTGCAGCACCCGGCGATCCCTGATCTGTTGGTCCATTTCCGGTTCATAGATGCTGATCGAGCCGCGCGATTTCGCCTTGGCGCGGAACAAGGCTGCGCCGGCATTGGCGAGCAGGGAAGCTGCATCCTGGCCGTTGTGCGGGAACACCGAAATGCCGGTGGTCACGCCGGTGCGAACCGATTTGCCGTCGATCTGGAACTCATTCGCCAGCGCCTCGGCGAGCTGTTCGGCCAGCAGCATCCCGGCCACCGGCTGCTTGCCGTCGATGATCAGTCCGAACTCGTCGCCCGAGAGGCGGGCCACGACGCCACCGCCGGCTGCTGCCTGGATGCGGCGCGCCACCTCGATCAGGAGCTTGTCGCCCGTCGCATGGCCGAACACGTCGTTGACTTCCTTCAGACCGTCGAGGTCGAGCGATAGCACCGCGAATTCCTCATCGGTGCCCTCGCAGGCCTCGATCATCTGCGCCAAGGCCTGCAGGAAAGCCGCGCGGTTCGGCAGATCCGTCAGGCCGTCATGATAGGCCATGTGGGCCATGCGCGATTCGGTCTGCCGGCGGTCGGTGACGTCCTCGTGGGTCTTGATCAGATATTGCGGCTCGCCGGCGTCGTTGAGCACGGTCATGCGGCGGGTCAGGAACAGCCGCAAGCCGTCCTTGGTGCTGATCGGATGTTCTTCGGTGAGCAGGCCGCGCTTTTTGATCGCCGCCTCGTCGCGCGCGATGATCAGTTTTGCCTCTCGCGGATTGAAAATATCGGCGGCGGTGAGGCCGGTGGCGTCTTCGCGCCGGCGATTGAGGATCGCCTCGGCGCTGCGATTGGCCAACAGGTATTTGCCGTCGCTGACGCGCTCGACGATCAGCGAGACCGGAATGTTGTCGACCACCAGTTCGAGAAACTTCTTGGTGTTCTCCAGCTCCTGAGACAGCGATTGGCGGTCGGTGACGTCGTCGAACAGCGCGATCAGGAATTCCGGCTGGTTCTCTTCATTGCGCGCGATCACGCGGTGACTGGCGAGAATGCGCTTCTCCGGGCCGCGCTCCACCACAATTTCGCTACGGTAGTGGCCGCCGGGTGAATTGAGCGCCGCCTGGTCGGCTGCTTCTATGCCTGCTGCGGTCTCGGGCCGGAAGATTTCGTCGGCGCGTTTGCCGACAATATTGTCGCGGGAAAAACGCGAGAAGCGCTCGAACGCGCGGTTGGCAAAAATGTAGCGGCCATCCCTGATATTCTTGGCGGCCACGCATACCGGTACGTTGTCAAGCATCGATTCCAGGAACTGCTTGGTCGATGCCAGTTGTTTCGAAAGCTTGCGCTGCTCGGTGCAATCCTGATGCGTCGCCACCGAACCGCCGTTTGGCAGCGCAAAACATCTGACCAGAACCGACCGTCCGTCGGGCAGTTCGGTGACAAGGCCTTCCGCCGTGTCGGCATATTTGTAGAAATCGTCGATGCTGACATCGAGCACGCCGCGCTTGAGCCGCAGCTCGAGCAGTTGCCGCCCGGTCATGTCCCGCGGAATATCCGAACGGACCAGGCCGTAAATCTCAAGATAGCGATCGTTGCAGAACACGATCCGGCTCTGCGGATCGGTCATCACCACGCCCTGGCTGAGGTTGTTCAGGGCGGAACTGACAAAGGCATTTCTGCGCAGCTGCGAGCGCTTGACCTTGCGCAGCGCCGAGTGGACCCACAATGCGACCGCGGCCAGGAAAGAGCTGAGCGCGATGCCGCCGATCAGCATCTCCCAAACCATATGGGGATCGGCCGAGCCGACATAGCTGGCCGGCGCAAAATTATCCGACACGCCCCAGGCGGCTCCGGCCGGCGCAATGGTGACGACCAGGCAAGCGAGAGCCTGCGCAGGAATCAAATTCTTGCCGCCTGCCTGCCAATTCTTGCCAGCCATCAGTCACCCGCGGATTTCAGGGCGGAGTGTCTGGCTTCACGGGTTTGGATCGGGTAAACGCGTACCCTTGCAACCCAAAAATGCGTCTTAAATTACGGCAATTGCCCGGACATGATTAATGCTTCACTAACGGCGTTCCGGTTCAGAAAGCGTTCCGAAGCAAATCCGGCGGGCTGTCCGAAAAAATCATTCTCAACAGAGTGATAGCGCCCGGCGATTGACGTGGGGCGAGCGCCAACTTAACGAAGCGCAGGTCGGATAAAATAGCCGCAATGGCCGGATCTGAAGGCGCGAATGGACAAGGTTGAGTGCGTCGTTGTCGGAGCCGGGGTGATCGGTCTTGCGGTTGCACGGCGGCTGGCGCAAGCCGGCCGCGAGGTGATCGTCCTGGAGGCGGCGGAAGGCATCGGCACTGTCACCTCGTCGCGCAACAGCGAGGTGATCCACGCCGGCATCTATTATCGGGCCGGGAGCCTGATGGCGCGGATGTGCGTCGCCGGCAAGCATGCGCTGTATCAATACTGCCGGGATCACGGCATTCCGCATCGCAACTGCGGCAAGCTGATCGTGGCGACGACGCCGAACGAGACCGCAAAGCTGCAATCGATCAGGGCCCACGCCGAAGCCAATGGCGTGCTCGATCTGCAGATCCTGTCCGGCGACGCCGCGCGCGCCATGGAG
The DNA here is from genome assembly GCA_028290165.1 of Bradyrhizobium sp. Next base: position 2,858 of record JAQGKJ010000255.1, read on the forward strand.
CCGGCGCTGAACTGCGACGCCGCCCTGCTATCGCCTTCCACCGGCATCATCGACAGCCACGCCTTCATGCTGGCGCTGCGGGGCGAGGCCGAGGATGCCGGCGCCGCCTGTGCCTTTCACACCCCGCTATTGCGCGCCAAGGCGACGGCCGGCGGAATCGAACTCGACGCCGGCGGCGACGCGCCGACCAGCCTTGAATGCCGGCTACTTGTCAACGCCGCGGGGCTCGGCGCGCCGGCGGTGGCGCGCAACATCGAGGGCCTGCCGGCCGACCTGATTCCGCGGGCCTATCTGGCCAAGGGAAATTATTTCAGCTGCAGCGCGCGGGCGCCGTTTTCGCACCTGATCTATCCGGTGCCCGAACCCGGCGGGCTCGGCGTCCACCTCACCCTCGACATGGCTGGCCAGGCCCGGTTCGGTCCCGACGTGGAATGGGTCGAGAGCATTGATTACGCGGTCGATCCCGCGCGGGCGGAAAGGTTTTATCCGGCGATCCGGCGGTACTGGCCGACGCTGCCGGACGGCGCGCTGATGCCGAGCTATTCGGGAATTCGGCCCAAGATCGTACCACCGGCGGTTGCCGAGCAGGATTTCCTCATCCAGGGGCCACGGGACCATGGCATCGATGGGCTGATCAATCTGTTCGGAATAGAATCGCCCGGGCTGACATCATCGCTGGCGATCGCCGATTATGTCGGAGAACTTGCGGGGGGTGTGAGCGTTTTGCCGCAAAGCACAATACAGGGCCGAGCGCATTTGCGCTCACCCTGTATTAACGGCAGTAAAATTTGAGAAGCTTGGGTGGCGAACCTAGTGTAGCGTTTCGCCGGCGGTATGTCTCAACCGCTCGATCGCGTCCTTAACCATCAATTTCCGGCGCTTTAACTCAACAATTTGCAGGTCGTCTGTTGAAAGGTGCACTAGAGCTTCGTGCAGTTCGTTTTCGAGAGTCTTGTGTTTCCGTTCCAGTTCAACGAGATGCGCCTGAATTGCCATTCGAAACCTCCTCGGTTGGATGAGACTTCAAGATTCGATCCGGACAACGAAGTGTACACGAGCCGGCAAATCTGTCGATGGTAATTGAAAAGGGCACGCTCATTTTTCGGCGGCCATCTGTAACGAATCGTGAGTAAGGAACCCGCGCCAGCTTGCGGAGCGGGCTGGCAGGGACGATATTCTCCCAGCGGCTTTTCGCAAACCTTTCGCAATCTCATCGCGTTTTTCGGCTAACGTACACCATGACCGACGAAGATGAGCGCGAACTCGAATCCGAGCTCGCACGGCTGCAGCAGGAGCACCGCGATCTCGATGCGGCGATCGATGCGCTGCATCAGTCGCCGGCGCCGGATTTGTTGCGGCTGCAACGGCTGAAGAAGCGCAAGCTGCAGTTGCGCGACCGCATCGCCTTCATCGAAGACCAGATCACGCCTGACATCATTGCGTGAAACTCACGCCGCGGCGATCAACTCGCGCAGCACGCCTGCAACCTGCATCGGACTGTAGGGTTTCGCGAGAAACCGGCCGCCTTCCGGCAGATCCGTTTCCCCTACATCAAGCTGGCCCGAGGTTGCGATAATCTTGATCGGGGGCCAGCGGCCCCTGACCGCCCGGGCAAGCTTCAAGCCGTCCATCGAACCCGGCATCTGGATATCGGTGAACACCACGGTGATGTCCCGGCGCGCTTCCAGAACGTCGATGGCCTCGTCGGCATTTCCGGCTTCGACCGCCTCGAAGCCCGCCGCGGCGATCATGTCGACCGCGTCCATTCGCAACAGAAACTCGTCCTCGACGATCAGCACCACGGGTCTTTTGGTCTCGACAAGACCCATGCGTTCTACTCCCAGCGTATACGCATCAAGCGCCGGATATTGTTTTCGTTCCCGGTTTGCGATTTCCGGACCGCCGTGGTTCGGCGCTACCGGCCACTGCGCGCTCGTCGGTGGCGGCTGTGGAAATCGGCAAGGGGAGGCTCGGCCGGGGCCCTGACTCCACTTGACTCCGAGAGAACAAAATAGGAACATCAATCCCGCCATCCAGCTATCTCGGGAGTATTGTCATGTCCGCACCCGCCTCAACGTCCGACGTCGATCATTACGAGCAGGCCTGCGACCAGGCGATCGCGATGTGCGACGGAAACCTGCGCAGCACGATCAAGGCGCTGATCATGGCGAACGAATATCTGGAAATCGAACTGATGGAATTGCAGGCAGCGG